>QHXE01000219.1 GCA_003222835.1 Acidobacteriota bacterium
CACAGAACCGAATTCTCCGTGACGCCATCGGACCGAGCAAGCCATTTGGCGAGCGTGGGATTCGACGCGGCCGTTTGGGAGGTTTGGCCATATCTCACGGCGGGCGCGAGTTTGCATCTGCCTGACGAGACCACGCGCGTGTCGCCAGAACAACTTCGCGATTGGTTAGTGAAAGAAAGAATCGCGATCAGCTTTCTGCCGACGGCTTTGGCTGAACGTGTGATGGCTTTGGAATGGCCGAGGCAAACAGCGCTGCGATTCCTGTTGACGGGTGCCGACACTCTGCATCGTTATCCGGCCAGCAGCCTGCCTTTCGAATTGGTCAATAACTATGGCCCGACGGAATGCACTGTGGTCGCTACCTCGGGACGTGTGCGGCCGGACATCGATGCGAAGGGTTTGCCGACCATCGGCAGGCCGATCGCGAACACCTCGGTTTACATTCTTGACGAGAATCTTCGGGAGGTGCAACCGGGGGCAGAAGGCGAGCTTTGCATCGGCGGCCTGGGCGTGGCGCGTTCAGTCTCGAGCCGCATGCGAGGTTGTATCGTACGGGCGATCTGGCCCGCTATCTCGATAACGGCGAGATTGCGTACCTCGGGCGCGTCGATGAACAGATCAACATTCTCGGCTACCGGATCGAACCCGCCGAAATCGAACGCGTGTTGAATCGCCATTCCGCGATCGAGTCGAGCGTGGTCGTAGCGCGCGGCATTTTCGGTGAGGAAAGGCGGCTCGTCGCTTACCTGGTGATGAGCAATGGGCCGGTTCCAACTCCTTTGGAATTACGCCGCTTGGTGACGAGCGAACTCGCACAATATATGGCGCCCTCGATCTTCGTTCGCCTGGATAAATTGCCCACGATGCCAAACGGCAAAGTCGATCGTCTTGCGCTGCCGGAACCGGATGTCGACAACACCTTGCGTGACGAGAGGTTCATTGCTCCGCGCACCGCAATCGAAAAACGTCTGGCGATGATTCTGAGTTCAGTGTTGAATCTGAATGAAGTCAGCGTCAACGATAATTTCTTTGTACTCGGTGGCCACTCTCTACTGGGCACGCAACTCCTCGCCAGGGTTCGCAGTACCTTTGGGATCGATCTGACGCTGCGTGCTTTGTTTGAGTCTCCAACGATAGCGGAATTGTCCCGCGAAATCGAGAACTTGATCATCGCGCGCGTGGAAAGCATGAGCGAAGAGGAAGCGCTACTGCTACTTGCGTGAGGTGAAACAGACGGATCATGTTTCATTTGACGTTTTTCAATTTGACATCGGCGAATCTACCTCTTAACCCAATCCAACCGCGGGAGGCTGTCTGTCCCTACCATGGATGATCTGAGCAGCGCGAATCTTTCCGAGGCCAAGCGCGCCCTTCTACAAAAATATCTGCTCGGAGAGTTGACGCTCAATGGGGCGCGACGAATCAACGCGCGCACTGAACCGAGTGCCGATCAGTCGGCTCAGAAGGAGCCTGATGTTGATTTTCCGATAGATGGTCCTCTTCCTTTGCTGTCTGAAGCGCAAGCAGACCGTTCGCCTGGTGCAATTGCTGCCTGCTATGAAGATCAAGTTTTGACGTATGACACGCTGAACCGAAAAGCAAACCGACTGGCCCATCACTTAAGAAAGCGGGGAGTAGGCCCGGAGACTTTGGTCGGACTGGCAGTCAACCGATCGCTCGAAATGCTGATCGGCGCTCTGGGAATCCTTAAGGCGGGGGGCGCCTACGTGCCCCTCGATCCGGCGTTCCCGCGCGAGCGCCTCCGTTTCATGATCGACGATGCAAGGCTCGCCATCTTTGTGACTCAGGAAGAACTTGCTGCACAGCTTGATCAGTCAGATGCCGTAGTGGTCAAACTGGATTCTGATTCGGATCTCATCGTACGAGAGAGTGTTGAGAATCCGATTTCAAACATCACAGCTAATAACCTCGCCTACGTTACCTATACGTCTGGCTCTACCGGTCAGCCCAAAGGAGTGCAAATCGAGCATCGCGCGCTGACAAACTTTCTCTGCTCAATGCGCCGCGAACCAGGGTTCACCGCAGAAGACATCTTTCTCTCAGTTACCACATTGTCGTTCGACATCTCCGGTCTGGAGTTCTTTCTACCGTTGATTTGTGGCGCGCGCGTGGTCATCGCACCGCGCGACGCCATGATCGATGGCCGGCTCTTGAAAGATTTGATCAACACTTCTGGCGCGACTGTGATGCAAGCAACGCCGGCTACCTGGCGCATGCTGATCGATGCCGGATGGACCGGCAGCGACCGTTTGAGAGTGCTTTGTGGCGGCGAGGCCCTGTCGCGCGACCTCGCGAACGACTTGTTGGCAAGATGCGACGAACTCTGGAACATGTATGGTCCGACAGAGACGACGATCTGGTCGTCGCTAAGCAAGATCGAATCGACCGCTGGACCAATCACTATCGGCCATCCGATCGCGAACACTCAGTTCTATCTGCTCGATGGAAGTATCAATCAGACGCCGCCGGGAGAGATTGGCGAACTTTACATTGGGGGCCTGGGCCTGGCCCGCGGTTACTTGAACCACCCGAAACTCACCGTCGAACGGTTCATTGCCGATCCGTTCGCCGATTCGGCCGATGCCCGCCTGTATAAGACCGGCGATGTGGCTCGGTTTCTTCCTGACGGCCGGGTTGAGTTTCTCGGTCGCACCGATACGCAGATAAAACTGCGCGGGTTTCGAATCGAGCTGGGCGAAATCGAAGCCACCCTGACAGGGAGCGGGAATATCGCGCACGCCGTCGTTATCCTGCGCGAAGACCAACCGGGCGATCAGCGTCTGATAGCTTATGTAGTGGCAAAGGATGGCGAGCGGATCGATGCGCGGAAATTGCGACTTCAGATTGAGAAGAAACTGCCGGACTACATGGTTCCCGCGACAATTGTCGAGCTTGATCGATTACCGCTGACTCCTAACGGGAAAATTAACCGCAAGGCGCTGCCGGCTCCCGCTGAAATTCACCGCCACTCAAGGGAAGCTCTGGTTCAGCCGCGCAATGACACTGAGAGATCCATCGCACGAATATGGCGAGAAGTTCTCAAACTCGAAGCCGTCGGGATTCATGAGAGTTTTTTTGAGTTGGGCGGCAACTCTTTGCTGGCCGGATCGATGCTGGCGCGCATTCGTGATTCATTTGAAGTAGATTTGCCGATGCGCGCAGTCTTTGCTGCGCCCACGATCGCCGAACTGGCGCGTGAGATTGACAGGCGAGAACCCGACCGACTGATTCCGGCTGCGATTCCCTCGAAGTCCAAGTCTCGACGCCGGCTTTCTTTCCCACAGGAGCGGTTGTGGTTTCTCGATCAACTGAATCCAGGTTCCGCTGCTTTCAACATTCCGCTGGCCGCGCGTCTGACGACCCCGCTGGACCTGGCGGCGTTGAAGCGAAGCATCGAAGAGATAGTTCGCCGCCACGAAGTTCTGCGCACAGTCTTTCCAACCAGAAACGGCGAGCCCGTGCCGGTAGTTTCATCGGCAACCGAAGTCGATCTGGTCTTGATCGACCTTACTGTGTTTCCTGAAACCGAACGCGAAACGCGCGCGCGCACCATCGTCAAGCACGAAACGCTTCGTTCATTTGATCTCGCCAATGGTCCTTTGCTGCGCACGACCTTGGTGCGTCTGGCGGAAACCGATTACATCTTTCTGATCACGATGCACCATATCGCGAGCGACGGCTGGTCGATGGTGCTTTTCTTTAACGAGCTATCGCGGCTTTACGAAGCTTTCTCACATGGGGAGCCGTCGCCACTGGCGGCGTTGCCAATTCAGTATGCCGACTATGTGGCGTGGCAGAGAGATTGGTTGGCAGGAGAGGTGACTCGGAAACAGATCTCTTACTGGAAAGAAAAGCTGGGCGGAGAGCTGCCTGCGCTTGATCTGCCGACGGCTCGGCCACGGCCAAACGTGCAGACATTCAATGGAGCGCGCAAATGGCTGGTGCTGACAGAAGCGCAGACCGAAGCTATCAACGAGCTTTGCCGTCGCGAAGGCGCCACGTTGTTTATGACGCTGCTCGCGGCCTTCAAGGTTCTGCTCAACCGTTACACTGGACAGGAAGACATCATCATCGGCGCGCCGATCGGGGCTCGCCCGCTCACCGAAACCGAGAACCTGATTGGGTTCTTTCTGAATAATCTCGCTCTGCGTACGGACCTCTCCGGCAATCCGAATTTCCGCGAAGCCCTCGCGCGCGTGCGACAGACGTCCCTGGAAGCGTTTGCGAACCAGGATGTGCCTTTCGAGAACTATTTTAATCTCTTCAATTTCACCGAAGACATCAGCCTTCCCGGCGCGAATGATAAAATCTCTTTTGTAGACGCCTGGTCGCAGTCAGAAGAAAACTTTTCGAAATTCGATCTGACGTTCTATGCAGGCATCGATGAGCGCACGCTCAAACTGGCGATGGTCTATAACGTCGATCTGTTTGACGAAGCATTCATCGCGCGGATGCTCGCGCACTTCGAAAGCCTGCTCAATGGCATTGTCGCGAATCCGGCAGGAGCGATATCGGATTTTACGCTGCGCGAAAGTTACAGAACCGCGAGCGGTAGCGACCGGATCGTGGGTTCAGTGTTGTGTCCTGCATCCGGTCGCTACCGCTCGCGGTTCTGTAACGAGGACCACTTCGAACGCTTTGAGCGAAGTGAGATCGAACAATCGATCACGAGTCGATTCGAGCAACAAGTTAGAAAACATCCTGCGAAGATGGCCATCAAGAGCGAGCATTACGATTGGTCTTATGCGGAATTAGACGGCATTGCCGATCGGATCGGGCGATCGCTTGCGTGTTTGAGCCCTGAAGTAGAACACGTGGCGCTGTTATTCGAACACGACGCGCCAATGATTGCCGCCATGCTGGGTGCGTTGAAGGCCGGCAAGACTTATGTGCCCCTCGATCCC
>QHXE01000220.1 GCA_003222835.1 Acidobacteriota bacterium
CGAAATCAATCTGCTCGCGCCCGGACCAGACCGGCTGGCTTACATTCTTTACACCTCAGGGTCAACCGGCGAGCCGAAAGGCGTGATGCAAAACCACCGCAATGTCCTGCACTACATTCGTGTCTATACGAACAACCTGCGCATCAGCTCCGAAGATTGCCTGACACTGCTTTCTTCCTATTGCTTCGACGCCTCCGTGATGGATATTTATGGCGCGCTGCTGAATGGCGCCACGCTCTATCCAATCGACGTCAGGCACGAGGGTCTCGCCAACTTGACTGCACAGGTCAACGACGAGCGGATCACCATCTATCATTCCACGCCGACCGTCTATCGCTATTTTATCGAGACTCTCGAAGGCAGAAGCCCGACCGTCAGGGAGGGTGCAAAGGCGAGGAATTTTTGCGCCCTCCGTGACGGTTGGGTTTCTGCCTTGCGCCTCATCGTTTTAGGCGGCGAAGAAGTTAACCATCACGACGTAGAGTCATATCGGAAACATTTTTCTGACGAATGCAT
>QHXE01000328.1 GCA_003222835.1 Acidobacteriota bacterium
TCGCGGGATCCAGGAAACCGTGGTTGGCCCGGGACGTTACTATGTCAACACGCTGGCGATTACGCCGATTGTAATTCCGACAACCAACCAGACAGTTGAGTGGACCTCGGGCGAAGTCGTCAACACCTTCAATCCTTTCGAAGTAATCTCAAAAAATGGTTTCACGATGCAGTTGGAAGTGCGTGTGGTCTTTCGCGTGAAGCCCGAAGACGCGCCGTTCATGGTCGCAAAGATCGGCGGCATCGATCGTCTGATTCAGAACGTGATGCATCCGCTGATCGATTCAATTTTCCGCAACCAGGCTTCAGAGTCCTCGGCCATGGCTTATCTGCAAAATCGGCACGAAGAACAAGAACGCGCCGAAGCTCGCGTGCGCGCGCATTTGTTGAAGTATCACGTCGACGTGGTCAATGTTTTGATTTGTCACATACATCTTCCCGAGGAGTTGATGAAGACGCAGACTGAAAAGATTCTCGCGGAGCAGCGGCAGAATATGTACAACGCCCAGCGCGAGGCGGAAGAGAAGCGCATTCAACTCGAGCGGACGAAGTCACAGGCTGACAATCAGAGAGACTTGATGGGAGCCACCGTGGGCGTCGAGATCGCCGGCAAACGCGCCGAACAACGCAAGGCTGAGGGCGAGGGCGAAGCTCATTACATTCTGCAAACCGGTAAGGCCGAGGCTGAGAAAGTTCGTCTGATGGGCGAAGCGCAAGGCGTTGCTTATCACGAACAAGTAAACGCGCTCGGGGCGCAAGGCGTCGCGGTGATCGAAACGCTTAAGGTCATCGGCGAGAAAGGCGTGCGTATCACTCCGGATGTGCTCGCGTCAGGAGGCGGTGCGGGCGACGGCGGCGGCATCGGCACTCTGCTGTTGCTGAACCTGTTTCGCGATCAGATGAAACTGCCCTCAGCTAATGGCGAGAAATAATTAGTGGGAGCGCGGGCGTCCCGCCCGCATTTCTGCGGTTCCGACACTCTTAGCAGGAAAGGAAATGCGGGCGCGACGCCCGCGCTCCCAGTATTTAGTCGCGCAGTCTCACGCGATACAAAATAAAGCCTTCGATTATTTCGCCATTGTCTCGTTGATACCAGCGATCAAGATTCGCGTAATTAGGTTCGCGATCCGCGTGAACGACTACATACGATAGTGACGGTGAAGCGGCGCGATCGCGATTGAACGTCTTGACATAATCGAGATAGGCAGCAAGCTGCGCACGAAATTCTTCAGGCGTGATTGGCGATTGGCTGCCGCTAAGCGCCGGACTCAAGCGATTGTAAGGAAACAGGCCGGTGAGAAAATACCAGTCCGCATGATCCAGTTCTGCCCAAAATTTCTTTTCGTCATAGCCAAGATAATAAAGCTGTCGCCAAAAGCGCTCGCGATTTTCAATCTCGCTGACTCCCGGAAAAATGAGCATGTGTGGCGACCATAAAACCGGTTCCGGCGCATCGGTTGGAAAGCGATCCGCCAGTTTGAGGCCAGAGACCAAAACGGTCGACATCGAAGGACGGGTAAGTTCGCTGGCCTCTAATTGGGCCAGCCGATCCGCAACCGGCTTCCCTTCATCGATCGCGCGGTTGTAATCGAAACTCACGCTTGCTGCCAGCCAAACTTCGGCGAAAGCCCATACGAGAGTGATAACAGCAACCACTGCGAGCTTCTTGTTTGTCAAACGCAAGCGACCTCCCCCACAACACCAGTGTCTCACCGCCAGGACCGCTCCCATCAGGGCGCAATAGTTTCCTATGAACCACTCGTAATGTATCGGTTGAAGAGACCTGCCGGTCAGAACCTGCTGATTGAAAACGACCAACACGGTCAGAGCAAAGGCGGCAGCGCCCAGCCAGATCGGCTCGCGGGGATTAAATCTTCGTTGCACGATTCCGAGACTAAGTAACGCCAACACAAGTAGCGCGATGATCTCGGGAAATCGAAATACGTCCAAACGATGAGTCAACACCAGAGCTTGCGCAGCATCAGCTGTAGCAGCGCGATGCGAAAGCATTCGAAAATACGGAACCAAGGCCACAACCGCGAAAATCAAAACGGTACCGAATACAATGAACGTTCGCTTTCGCTCAGCGCTTCGAAAAATCAGCCATATTCCGCAAAGGCTTGCCAACCACGCCACCGCCGCAGTCCACAAAAAGAAATAAGAAAAGATCAGCAAGACTAATGCAATTCCGGCGCACGCCGCAGCGGCCACACTTTGTGGTTGTGTCGCTCGGGTCAGGGCAATCCAGACCAGAGCACAAAGCGCGAAGAACAGCGGGAACGCAACCGCAGGTTGATAGAGGCGAAGAAATGGCAAATGGTACACGGAAGCCGGCGCGACAGCATCCGAAATCCAGAGTGGAATTAAGTACGGCAGATTCAGCAGGTGCCGGACGATTCCTTGTCCCGCTGTTAATGTGCCCAAGCCCAGAATGATCGGAACAGAAGCAGCGCTGAATCGATCATCGTGCGTAAGCAGCCAGAGAAACCAGAAGATCGCGAACGACGACGCGAGGGCGCCAAGCGCCGGAAGAATAATGAATACGGTCGAAGCGCTCAGCCGCAACCAATATGCCGGCAAAGCTATCGCATAAGCAGGAACGAACTGAATGGAAAAGAGTGATTCCGGCGCTGATGCTTCGTTCTGCGCTCCGCGATGCGTGAAGGGATCGTACCGGCGCGGATTTCCGCGGATCAGCGAAGCAAGGTAAGCCGAGTAAGCGACTTCGTCCGCGTGGCTAATAGCATTAGCTCCGTGCCATTGATGACCGCGATAGAGCGCGAAGTACATTTGCGGGAAAAGCGCGATAAGCATCATGACGGTCGGTACGACAATCGCCCACCGCCACCGAATTCGTTCAGGCTTCATTTCACTCTTCGCGATTCTTCATAGCATAAGAACAAAGATTTTTACGCAAAGGCGCCAAAATGAAAAGCAACAAAAGTCAGGGATTCGTTTTGTGGGTGAAACTCTTCCGCTCGGAGAGCTACACTCCTATCGACGAGCATTGGCTCAGATTACCGACAACTCCTTTCTTACGCCCGCGTGTTGGAAGTATTTCTGCGCGCGAATCACATCACGTTCAATCTGAGATCTCAACTCTTCCATTGAGCTGAATTTTGTTTCGTCGCGCAAGCGATGCAAGAACCGTACGCGTACTACATCGCCATAAAGATCGCCGGACCAATTCATCACGAAGGTTTCGACGGAGGTTTCCGCTTCGGCTTCAAAAGTGGGCCGCGTGCCAATGTTAGTAACACTGCGCCGCCACTTTCCTTCAAGCAACGTTGCGGTGACGTACACGCCGTTGAGCGGAATCACACGATTCCGCGGATGAAGATTCGCGGTTGGAAAGCCCAATGTTACGCCACGCTCAGCGCCGCGAACGACCCTACCCTCAACGCCGTAAGGCCGACCCATCATACGTCGCGCGAGATTCACTCGACCTTGATTCAGCAGTTCGCGGATGCGAGTAGAACTGACCCGTCTCTCGCGAAGACGCACTTCAGGAACTTCGTCGGCAAAAAATCCGAGCTGCTTGCTGACGCTTCGCAAGAGTTCGATGTGGCCTTCGCGGTTATGACCGAAAGCAAAGCCGCGGCCGAGATAGACTTCCTTCGCATGCAGACGATCGACGATTACGTCGCGCAGAAAATCTTCGGCGCGAATCTGGGCGAAAGCTTTATCGAAGTGAATGACGATCGTTTGTTCGATGCCGAGCACGCCCAGGGCTTCGATTTTCTGATCGAAGGTTTGCAGGAGTGGCGGCGCTGATTCGGGATGCAAGACGGCGCGCGGGTGCGGCTCGAACGTAATCACGGTTGGCACAGCGCCGATCGCGTGCGCACGCTCGACGACCGTTTGCATTATGAGTTGATGGCCCAGATGAAGGCCGTCGAACACGCCGAGTGTCAGGACAGTTGGGCGAGCAATTTCAGCGTTGTCGGTACCGTGGAAAAGTCTCAAATTCTTAGGATGAGTGGCTGGATGCTGCGGCAATCTTTTCCTGTAACCAGAGGTTAACCAACGTCTCAGTTGCTACGCCTTTTTGATTCGCAATCTTTCTCACCTCGCGCATCAGGTCGTCGGCTATTCGCACGTCGTGGGTTCGCCCTTTCAGATCCACGTCGAAATGCACCTCTTTCATGTAGTCCTCATAGTCAGCGCCATTATGCGTGTCCCAGAATTCTCCCGCCTCTTCAAGGCTGTTGAATTCTTCCGGCAAAGGATCTCGGGTTTCTTCCTACTATTTGTCATAACGTCGTCGTTCCTGCGAGTCTATTTCACGAGCCGAGACATTAACACTACCAAACAAACGGTATGAGTTGAAAGCGAACTTGTCGGCGGTCATTGTTTCTATTCAGCATTCACTCGCCTAGAAATGGCAAATGACAAATGGCAAATGAGAAATGGAACATGAAAGAGCAGTTCACGTCTCATTCGCTCACAATCAGTCCATCGTACGCCCACTCAACCCCATCGGGCAGCAGTTTCGAATCGCGCTCGTGCTTCACCTCATGCGTGATGTGCGTGAAGTAGGTTCGTTTGGGTTTCAATTCTTCGACGTATTCAAGCGCGCGTTCCAGCCACAGATGCGTCGCATGTGGACGAATGCGCAAACAATCGAGCACCAGCACTTTCAAACCACGTAAGCCTTCGATCGTAGCGGGCGGAATTTCACTTAGATCCGTGGCGTAAGCAAAATCGTTGAACCGATAAGCGATCACCGGCAAACGTCCATGAATTACCTCGAGGGGTGTGATTTGCAAATGGCGGTTGAGGCAAAACGGCGCACCCGCAACGACCGTATGGGGAACAATCTGTGGCAGCCCACCGCCAAAATGCGTGGGCTCAAAGACGTAACTGAAGATGCGGCGAATATCGATCCAGGCGCGTTCATTCGCGTAGAGTCCCAGCGCGCCATGACGAAAATTGAGCGGACGAATGTCGTCAAGGCCAAAGATGTGATCGGCATGACAGTGCGTGACCAGCACGGCATCGAGATGCTTCAACCCATAACGCAACGCCTGTTGGCGAAAGTCAGTAGAGGTATCGACGATCACGGTTTGCCCGGCATGTTCGATCAGTACGGACACGCGCAGGCGCTTATCCCGCGGGTCCTCGGAGGTGCAAGTCTCGCAATCGCAGGCGATCGAGGGGACTCCAGTCGATGTGCCGGTGCCAAGGAAGGTTAGCTTCATTGATGAATAGTGAATAGTGAATGGTAAATGGTGAAACCGCTCATCCATTCACCATTAACAATTTACCATTCACCGTGTTATTTCCCTCCGGTGATATCAGTCGCGCTAAACTTCGGCGGCGTTGGCGAGTTCGTAAACGAGACGTATTGCATTCGCAAGTCCGCGAGCAGACCTTCCAATGCTTGTGCCTCCTGCTGATCAAGGTTGCCGTGCGTTTTTTCCTCCAGCATCCCCAGCACATCGATCCAGTGTTTCGCCGTCCTTAGATCGACACCCGTCTCGCCAGTCACTGGATGAGGCATCATTCCCAAACTCGCGGCGGCATTCGAAGCCAGCGACATGATCAAGCTGAGAAAGCTCGCCGGATCGTCCAAAGGATCGCCGCCGGCGCGCGGACGCGTTTCGGCGCGCGGAGGAGGAGCTGAGACCTCGCCGCGGGTCGTTGTCTCTGGAGCCGGCGCGGATCGCGTGGGCCCCTGACGCTGAGTGGTCTCCGCCGGCGGAACCTTTAGCGACTCGGCCACGCGCTCAGTTTCTTGTTTCTCCTCGGGCGAAAGTTCGCGGGGCGTCCCATCCGGATTGAAGGGGCGTCGGTCAACTACTTTGAAGGTGGATTGCTGATCGTCCATTTGAGTTCACTTAGTGAAAAGGCGGGATCCGCCCTCACTTAATTACTGCCCTTTTGAAATTCTGAAAACTTATTGCTTGCGATGTTAGCACTGCGATTGCTTAGCTTCAAATTGAAAGGAAATCACGATTACCTTTATCCTCTATGGCATCATGTCAGCAACATTCAATGACCTCGTCGAATTGATGGATCGTCTGCGTTCGCCAGACGGCTGTCCGTGGGACCGCGAGCAAACCTACGCTACGCTGGCGCCCATGCTGCTCGAAGAAGCTTACGAAGCATTCGATGCCCTGGAAGAAGCACGCGAGGGTCGGCCAGCGGCGTTGCGCGAGGAACTGGGCGATCTACTCTTTCAGATCACCTTTTTTGCGCGCGTCGCGAAAGAACGCGGCGAGTTCAATATCGACGACGTAATCGATGAAGTGCACGCAAAGATGGTGCGGCGACATCCGCATGTGTTCGGCGAGGCGCAAGCTAGCGACTCCGCCGAGGTGCTGCGCAACTGGGAAGCAATCAAGGCCGAAGAGAAACGCGCCGCCGGCAAAGGCGTGGGAGAAGGTGAAGGCGCTTCGATACTCGATGGCGTTTCGACAAAGGCGCCCTCGTTGATGGAGGCTCATCAAATCTCAACCAAAGTCGCCCGCGTTGGTTTTGACTGGAAACAACTCGAAGACATTTTCGAAAAGCTGGAAGAAGAGGTCCAGGAATTACGCGAAGCGATCGAGCATCAGCGGCAGTCAGACGACGAAGCAAATCACACGCGCGTCCGCGAAGAGATTGGAGACTTACTGTTCGTAATCACAAACATCGCGCGGCAATTAAATGTCGAACCTGAAGCAGCGCTGAAGCTGAGTAACCGGAAGTTTCGGCGGCGTTTCCGCTACATCGAGGAGAAGTTGCGAGACCAGAACCGCAAGTTCGATGAGACGACGCTTGATGAGTTGGAAGGTCTTTGGCAGGAAGCTAAGAAGCAGAATTGAAGCCACAAAAAGGCGAAAAAAGCACAAACGGGGGATGAAGTGATCTGGTCTCCAACCTTCTGTCGCCGTTGCATGCACGGATGTTTTACCCGGCTCCGATTCCCGAGCGCAACATACTCAGCGATGCCTGAGCCAATCTGCATTCAGGATCCTCGTTGAGTACTCGCTCGTACAACTCAATGGCCTCCGTGCCTCGCCGTGTTTGCCCATAACAATATGCTTTATTAAGCAGCGCAATTGTGCGATAAGCGTTCGGACTAGCAACGCCGAAGAGCATTGATCGCCACGCGTCCACCTTACGGTGCGCGGAAAAGAACCGATAGCTATTGTCAAAATGCAAAATAGCTTCATCGAAGTGCTGAGCGTGATAAGCCTTCATTCCGAGGATGTGATCGCGCGTCAACCAGGAACGCATAAGTCGACAGAAAATGAGGTATACCAGTGCTGCGATCGCGCTGGCGCGGAAAAGTCCAAGTGGTGGAATGACTGCATAGATTGGGAGCGTTAGTGCAGCGATGGCGACTAGCTGCGGAATCAACGAGATCCAATGCAGTTGGCGGACAACTGGCATCTTCTGCTGCATATTAATTTAATGCCTACCTCTTTTTGTGCCTTTTGCGCCTTTTCTTGGCTGTCTTTTCTTCACAGCTTGACGATCGTCGACTCGAATTCCTGATACGAGCCGGCGGCCTCATTTTGGCCAACGCTTTCGATTCCGATCGCCTGTTCCGTTGAGAGAATGCCGGAAACGCGCATCTTGAATTCATCCGGGTTGGTAGCATTGCGAATCGCTTCTTCCAAAGTGATCTGCCGCGACTGCAATAGGTGGAAGAGTGACTGATCGAATGTCTGCATCGAGTATTGCGACGCGCCATTCGCGATGGCTTCGCGAATCAACGAAGTCTTTTCTTCATTGATGATGTAGTCGCGGATCAGAGCGGTTGACACCATTATCTCAACCGCCGGCACGCGGCCCGATCCTTTCGCCGCGCGCATCAGACGCATCGAGATCACCGCTTTCAAAATCCCAGACAACTGAATGCGCACCGATTTCTGTTGATGCGATGGGAATGAGGAAACGATGCGCGTAATCGTTTCGGTTGCATCCAGCGTATGCAGCGTCGAGAGCACGAGATGGCCCGTCTCAGCGGCGGTCAGTGCCGTCTGGATCGTTTCGAGATCGCGCATTTCACCTACCAGAATTACGTCCGGATCCTGTCGCAGGGCGCCGCGCAGCGCTTCTGCAAATGACCGTGTATCGACGTCGACTTCGCGCTGGGTAACGAAGGCCTTCTTGTCGCGATGCAGAAACTCGATCGGGTCCTCGATGGTGACGATGTGTCCCGAACGCGTCGAGTTGATTCGATCGATCATCGCTGCGAGCGTCGTGGACTTTCCCGATCCGGTGGCGCCGGTCACCAGAATCAACCCGCGGCGCTCGTCGGCGACGCGGTCGATTACCGGCGGCAGGCTAAGCTGCATGCTGTTCTTGCTCTGATCGGGAATGACCCGCAACACGATGCTGACGCTGCCGCGCTGCTGAAAAATGTTAGCGCGAAATCGGCCCAGGCCTTTGACGCTGTAAGCAATGTCGACTTCCGAGTTGTCTTTCAATTTCTGCTTTTGCCGATTCGACATCATCGAGAAAGCCATGTCTAGCGTGTCTTCGGGCAAGAGTCGCGGCGCATCCGCAACCGGGTACAACTCGCCGCCGATCCGCATCACCGGAAACGAGGCAACTTTCAAGTGTAAGTCCGAGGCGAAATGGGCCGTCGCCGTTACCAGAAGGTCATCGATTTTGATAGGCATAGTAATACAAGCGCGAATTAAGTTAGGGTTCCTTGAAAAAAATTACGAGGTTTAAGGGCAAGAAACGGAAGGGTCAAAGCGATTGGGCGCCAGCGCCGGGACCAGGATCATAATAGCGGTTGAGCGAAGGGTCGTCAACATTCCTTAGAAAGTGATATATTTTGGCGCCACCGATTCCCAGGAACATGATCGAGCAACAAACAGCTCGTAAGGACCGCGTGCAGTGGGCGAAGGTGATCGATCATACCCGCTGCATCGGGTGCCACGCGTGCACGACCGCATGCAAATCGGAAAACGTAGTTCCGATCGGCGTCACGCGCACATACGTCAAGCACGTCGATGTCGGCGTGTTTCCGCAAGTGCGGCGCGCGCATCAGGTGACGCGCTGCAATCAATGCGCTCATGCCCCGTGTGTGACCGCGTGCCCGACAACGGCGATGTTCAAGCGCGCTGATGGCATAGTTGACTTCGACAAATCGATCTGCATCGGCTGCAAGGCCTGCATGGCCGCCTGTCCTTACGACGCGATCTTCATCAATCCCGAAGATCATTCCGCCGAGAAGTGCAACTTCTGCGCGCATCGCATCGATGTTGGTTTGGAGCCTGCCTGCGTCGTCGTCTGTCCAACGCAAGCCATCCTGATCGGCGATATGAACGATCAGTCGTCGTACGTCGCTCAGATTATTAATCGCGAACCGGTGAACGTGCGCCGTCCTGAAAAAGAGACGTTGCCAAAACTCTTTTACAAAGGCGCGCATCAGGCGACGCTCGATCCGCTCGCCGCGCGTCGTCCCGAAGCCGGGCTGTTCATGTGGAGCGAGCAGCAGCAATCGAGTGAGCATGTCGTCTCAGGCAATCCAACTTACAACAACACTTCCGCAGCCGCACTGTTGAGTTACGATGTCGCGCATTCGATCCCCTGGGACTGGCGCGTGAGTCTTTACACCTGGACGAAAGGGATCGCGTCGGGAGTTTATTTGGTCGCTGCCTTTCTTCTGTTATTTGGAGTCTTGAATCCGAATGATCTGCTCTGGCTTTGGGTGACTCCGATCGTGTCTGGAGCGTTTCTCGCGATCACCGGTCTCTTGCTGATTTGGGATCTAGAGCATCCCACGCGTTTCTACCTGATATTCACAAAACCTCAGTGGAAGAGTTGGCTGGTGAAAGGCGCATTCATCATTGGCGCGTATTCGGTCGTACTTGCGACGCATTTCATCGCGAGTCTGCTGCACTCAATTTTGTTACCGCGATGGCTGATCGTTGGCGGCGTACCGCTTTCTATTTTGACTGCCATCTACACGGCTTATCTTTTTGCACAGGCGAAGGCGCGCGATCTTTGGCAGAATCCACTCTTGCCGCCACATCTGCTCGTGCAGGCATTGCTGCTCGGTTCAGGGATGCTCTTGCCAATCGCGGCGTGGATTGAACAGGCTCGTTTGTCGACTAGATTTACTGACGCGGTCGCGCCGGCAGTTGTCGCTTTGGTCTGGACACTTGCGGTTACCAGCTTGTTTCACCTGTTAATGATTTGGGGCGAAGTCTCGCTTACTCACGCAACCGCGCACGCGCGTCTGGCCATATGGGAGATGATACACGGCAGGTACAAAGGTGACTTTTGGATGGGACTTACGATGTCCGTGCTTGGCGGCATCCTGCCTGCGCTCGCGGTTCTCGGAATCGTGAGCACATCGATCGGAGTAGGCGGAGCGCCGCTGGCTTTGATCGGTCTGATGCTTTACGAGCACGCCTACGTGCAAGGAGGACAGTCAGTACCGCTGGCATGAAGATCAATTGAGCGGGTCCCCGTCAGGTCCGAGAGGATAGCGGCCGTTACGTAATTTGAGATAGAATTCGAGTCCCCAAAACAATCAGAGTACCCGACGAATCGTTCACGTTTAGCAAGGGAGAACATTCATGACCAACAAGCAGCGTTTAGCGATCCTATCTGTCTTAGGTTTGGTGGGATTAAGTGTTTGTATTTCGAGCCGGTCAGCGAAAGTGACGGCGCAGAACAGCTCGCACGATCCGACGTGGTGGAGCAAATACGAATTCATTCGCGACAACGGAGGCGACGCCACTCCGCTTAGCACTAGTTCGAGTACGGTGAACGGCAATGTCGACGTCTCGAACGAGTGCGGCCCGCAAAGCGAGACTTTTATCACGATCAATCAGAACAAACCGAAGGTCCTTGCCGCCGGATCGAACGAAATTTTTCGACTGCCGATGCGCGGATACTTCTCGACGAACGGTGGCGGAAGCTGGGGCGGCGTGGACTTGCCTTTGCCGCCGGCGAAGGGCGCAAACGGAATTGACTTTGGATCCGATCCGACGCTGGCTTTCGATACGCAAGGCAACGTCTTCTACGGCTACATCGTGGTGTTCTTTGGCAATGGAGCCGGAATCAACGGAACTGAAATGGCCGTGGCAAAATCGACCGATGGCGGCAAGACTTATCCAAACACAACGTTCTTTTCATTTGAGAACGGCACCAATCATTTCAACGACAAGCCGATGATTACCGCTGATACTAATCCGGGCAGCGCCTTGCGCGACAACGTCTACATCGCCTGGGATGCCGCGTCTGGCGGATCGATTGGCGGTGGAGTGCGTGTGGCAACGTCCTCGGATCACGGCGCCAGCTTTTCAGTAACGCGAGCCGACGATCCGTCAGGTCCGGGCCGTTCGATTGGCGCTTCGCCAGCGGTCGGTCCAAATGGAGAGTTGTATGTTGCGTGGAATGACTACGTAGCGAATGCAATCGTATTCAACAGTTCGTATGACGGCGGTCACAGTTGGGGCATTCCCGTAACGATCTCGCGCAAGACTCTGCCGTTCGATATCGGCATTCCCGCCGAGTCATTTCGCGGCGCCTTGGTCTATCCTTCGCTCGATGTAGATCGTTCGAACGGTCCGCACCGCGGTCGCGTCTATTGCTCCTGGATGGATCTGACACAGGCGAACGTCACCGACATTTTTATTTCTTTCTCCGACAATAATGGACTGACCTGGTCGACGCCGGCGCACGTTCCCGACCAGTTTGTCTTCCCGGTTGATCGCTTCAATCACTGGATGTCGGTTGATCCGACTAACGGCGAAGTAAACGTCGCCTTCTATGACACGCGCAACGACACGACTGGCTCTCGCTATCAGACGGATTACTACCTCGCCCGATCCACGGATGGCGGTGCGTCATTCCCAGGTGCAGACATTCGCGTGAGCACGGTTAGCTCGAACGAGCACGACTGCAACGGAATCTTTCCGTGTCCGGGAATCAACTATGGAAATCAACAAGGCGACTATGAAGGCTTGGTGTCGTTCAATGGCGTGTCATATCCGATTTGGACCGACAGCCGTCGACAGCTTGCGCCTTCGAGTGGCTGCCGCAGGCCGTATCTGATGGAAGAAGTATTCACGGCAAGTGTGAAGTGAGTGTCGAACACTAATGGGAGAAAACATGCCGTTTGGGATGTTAGAATAACCCTATGGAGACCATTCAATTATCGATAGACGAATCGTTGCTGGCGGAGGTGCAGCAGGCGACTAGCGCTTTACAGATGACGCCATCCGATTTCATCAAGGTCGCTTTGGAAAGGGCCGTGCAACAGCGCGAAACAATCGCCAAAGAGCGACAGCATGCTGAGGCATATTCCAAACATCCACAGCGACTAGAGGAAATCGAGGAATGGCAGGATGAGCAGTACTGGGGCTGAAGCCACGTAGTGGCGAAATGTTTATAGCACGGCTGGGAATTATGAGTTCAATAGCTCCAGAGGAGCGAAATGTTTGCCTCTGTCGCCCATAAATGGGCTTCCTATTAATTAGCGCGAAGCGTTCTATAAACATTTCACCCCTCCGGGGCTCGCTCGCACAAATACTTCGTATAAGTTCGCGTTTGTCATGAAGTCGAACGAAGCTAACTCAAATCAAGCAATGAGTGACGAAGACTTCTGGGTAAAAGCCAGCGAGCCATCGTTCGACGCGATTTGGAGCAACGCCGAAGATGATGTCTATGCCGAGCTAGAAAGACGAGACGCTGAGGGTTATTTGAAACATCCACAGCAACCTGAAGAGATCGAAGAATGGCAGAATGAGCAGGCGTGGGTGAGCGATGAATTCGATTCAATCTAATCTATTTGCTGTTTGAGGAGCAAAAAATGGCCGCAAATTTCGACGACATCATGGAGGATGCTCTCTCGCTTCCGCCAGGGGCGCGGGCAATGCTTGCTGACCAGTTGCTGGTGAGCCTGGACGCCGAGGACCAGAAAAGGATTGACGCGTTGTGGGCGGAAGAGGCCGAACGACGTGACAAAGAAATCGAAGACGGACTAGTAACGCCGATTCCGGGTGAAGAAGTGATGGAGAGATTACGCGCTCGATACAAGCGATGAACTACTCCTTTCATCCTCACGCGGAGAAGGAACTCGAAGACGTCGAAAATTATTACGACGGCATGAATGAAGACTTAGGTGATCGTTTTCGCGCCGAGATCGAGATGGCGCTTTCGCGAATAATCAAGTTTCCAAATGCGTGGCAACCGCTAACCAAGAAGGTCCGACGCCGGAGATTGATTGACTTCCCTTACGGTATTGTTTACCGGGTCAAGCCGAGCGAGATAAGAATCTTGGCGGTGATGCACCTTCACCGCGAACCAGGTTGTTGGGCATACAGACAGTAACGTGACCGGCAACCCGTTCGCCTTCTTTGATCGATTCATTTAGCCTATGAAGGTTCAATATTTCCAGGACACTGACACGCTTTATATCGAATTCAAGGCAGCCGGAATAGCTCAGTCGAAGGATCTCGACGAGAACATCATTTTGGATCTCGATCGTGACGGCAACATTTTCGGGATAACCCTTGAGCACGCCAGCCAACGTGCGGACATTCCGCGCTTTTCGTATGAACAAATCCCGGCCTAACGTTCGTTGCTTTTTATCTGTCGCTGCTCTCGACGATTTCTTCTTAAGGGCCAGCGAGGTATTGCTCGTCAGTCCTGAATAATCCTGAGGATGAAGTTCATATGGCAATCGAATCTATCGTCGGGCCGGTGATTGGCGCGGTGGTGGCAGTATCTGCAATTTGGGTAAAGGAATTTCTTGAACGGCGCAAGAATGCTCAGGTTTGGTTTGACGAGACTTACATAAGACACGGAATAGATCGGCTATTGGAATACCTTCGTCTGTACGATGTACAACTGGTTCTATTGCTGCACGGGAGAGATGTTCTGTTGTTGAATGATGAAATGAGTTCGCCAACGGACGCAAGAGGCATCTCGAAACCACTTCCAATCGAAGCTATGATCAGGGTCGAAACCCTGCTCAAAACGACGACTTATACGCAGATTACTTCTCTACTCCCGGGTAATGTTAGTTTTTTCATCAGCGTACCGTCTGAAAAGAGATCCAAAGTCCTGCTGACAGAAAAGATAACCTTCATTAGAGCAGCGTATGAGAGTCTGGTAAATGTCCGCCAAGAGCTCTTGAACGTCAGCATAAAGAGAAAGTCTCAAGTTCATAGTCTCAACCAAAACGAAATCCTTCGCGGCCTTATCGCAGATTTTGAAAATTTTTCAGAGAAGTACATTAAGAATACC
>QHXE01000243.1 GCA_003222835.1 Acidobacteriota bacterium
CGATTGACCCGTTGCCTGCTCGACACAAATATCATCCTACGCCTCTCCCAGCGGAACGATCCGAGGTATCAAGAGGTTCGAGCTTCTTTAAGAGTCCTTAGGTCTCGGGATTTTGAACTGTGCTACATCTCTCAATGCCTCGCGGAATTCTGGAATGTTTGTACACGACCTGCTGCTGCTCGCAGCGGGTATGGCCTAAGCGTAGGGGAAACGGATTGGCGGGCGCGTCTGATCGAGCGACTGTTCACGCTTTTGCCTGACAGTCGGCAGATCCACGACCAGTGGCGGCAACTGGTGGTTTCTCATTCGGTCATGGGACTTCAAGTTTACGATGCGCGCATCGCTGCGGCGATGAAGGCGCATGCAGTCTCGCATCTCCTAACTCTGAACAAGAAAGATTTCACCCGATATCCCGAAATTACCGTGGTCGCGCCGCATGAGCTGCTGTCAGGAAATCTGCCTGTCTGAACACTGTTAGTGCTTGGATTAAATCGCAGCGGATATGGTGACAGTTAATAGATGTTCGTTGATTCCCATTGTCACATCGACGGCCAGGAATACGATGCCGATCGCGAAGAGGTGATTGCGCGCGCGCGCGACGCGGGCGTGACGACGATGCTCAACGTCGGCACGGGCGATCCGCACAGCGGTACGTTCGAACGTGCAGTTGACCTGGCTGAGAAGCACGAAGGGATTTACGCGGCTATTGGTGTCCATCCGCATGACGCCAAGCAGTTTGATAATCCGGCCGAGCAGCGGTTGCTTGATCTGGCTCGACAGAGCGACTGTATGATTGCCTGGGGAGAAATTGGTCTCGATTATCATTACGATCACTCTCCGCGCGACGTTCAGCGCGAAGTCTTTAAGCGACAACTGGGATTAGCTCGCGAATTGAACTTGCCGGTTGTGATTCACTCGCGCGAAGCGGATACAGACACGATTTCGATCCTTGGCGAAGCATTAAGCGGTTACCAACGCGGTGGAGTCATGCACTGTTTTGGCGGCAGTTTGCCGATGGCTGAGGCGGCAATCGAACTCGGTCTTTTCATCTCGTTTGCCGGCAATCTGACTTTCAAAAAGGCGGAAGCGTTGCGCGATGTTGCGCGACAGCTTCCACTCGATCGATTGCTGATCGAAACCGATTGTCCATATCTCACGCCGGTACCATTTCGGGGGAAACGCAATGAACCAGCGCGGGTGGTGGAGACGGCGAGATGTCTGGCCGGTCTCCACGGCAAAGAGATCGAGGAGATCGGACGAACTACCAGCGAAAATTTCGCAAAGTTGTTTGGGGTGCGTCTGCATGGGCGGACGTTATAGAACCGGGAGCCGTAGCGACCGGCCGGGTACGCAGTCGTCCCGACTGCTTAGCCTCAGCACGGCGCAAGCACAAGCAGTCGGGACGACTGCGTACCCAGGCCGGCCGGCGGACTCCAAGAGAACACTTTCACATGCTCTGGTTTTGATGCTATTCTCACTCTGATACCGAACCCAGCATGGCCCAGCAGAATTCATTCGACATCGTCTCGCAGGTTGATCGCGCTGAAGTTATGAACGCAATCAACCAGACCATGAAAGAAGTGCGTCAGCGATTTGACTTCAAAGGAAGTCATGCCAATGTCGCGTTGGAAGAAAAAGAACTGGTGCTTTCTGCTGAAGACGAGACCAAACTGCGCAACATGAACGAGATTCTTCAACAGAAACTAGTGCGGCGTGGTGTGCCCCTGAAAGCCTTGAGCTACGGGAACATCGACGCCGCGGCCGGGGGCACAGTCCGTCAACGCGTGCAAATCCAACAGGGTATTCCACAGGAAAAAGCGAAAGATATCGTGAAGTTTATCAAGGATTCGAAGGCTAAGGTTCAGGCCTCGATTCAGGGGGATATGCTGCGCGTGTCCGGTCGCGATCGCGATACTTTGCAGCAGGTGATTGCGAGTCTCAAAGCAAAAGACTTTGGCATTAACATGCAGTTCACTAATTACCGAACGAACTAGAACAGACTGCACTCTGTATTCAGAGGGCACCGGATCACAGACTACAGTCTAGCCACATCGATGCAGACAGCAGGACAAACAGCATACGCCGAAGAAGTTGAGCTAACCGCCAAACGCATCTTCGATTTGATCTCGCCGGAGCTGCGCCTCGTCGAAGAAGAGTTTGAGCGACAGGCCCGTTCGAACATTCAGGTGATCGCTTATATAGGCGACTACTTGCGACGTTCGGGAGGCAAACGCGTGCGGCCGGCCTTGACGATTCTGTCCAATTACGCAGTTGGCGGAGACGGATCGAATTACAGTTCGATTCGCATGGCGACAGTCATGGAGTTTCTGCACACCGCGACGCTGGTCCATGACGACGTGATTGACAAAGCAGAGACGCGCCGCAATCGTCCTTCGATCAACTCCGAGTTTGGTAATCAAACCGCGGTGTTGATGGGTGACTGGCTTTATATGTCCGCGTTCGAAACCAGCCTCGCGGAACGCTCACTGCCGATTCTCGACATACTCACGGCAGTGACGCGCAAGATGACTGAAGGCGAGTTGCTGCAATTGACTCTGCTCGGCCGAACGGATGTTTCTGAGGAGCAATACTTCGATGTGATCGCGCGCAAGACTGCGTACCTGTTCAGCGCGTGCTGCGAAATCGGTGCGCTATTGGGAGGCGCCGATTTAAAAACGCAGACTCTGCTGCGTGATTACGGTATGAATCTCGGGGTTGCGTTTCAGCTGGTCGATGATCTGCTTGACTTCACCGGCAGCGAAGATGTTTTGGGTAAGCCGGCAGGAGCAGACTTGATTGAAGGCAAGGTCTCGCTGCCCCTCATCTTTCTACTTCAGCGTGAGCCGGAGATGCGCCTGGCTATTCAAACTATAATCAGCGATGCGGACTACGAGCTCGTTTCACGCGGTCAGTTACTGGAAGCACTCGAACGAACCGGAGCGTTGGGCCTGGCTTTTGAGCGTGCCGCTGAGTATGCATCAGCCGCCCTCGCTGCGCTCGATGGACTGAACCACTCGCCTTACGCACAGATACTGTCTTCACTGCCCACTTATATTGTTGAGCGCGATCGTTAGCTGGGTACGCACGTTTCCATCGTGCCGTGAACGATTACGCTTTCAACGGGCGTCAACCAGCACGCTGGAAGCGTGCGTACGCAGGATTGCCAATCCGCAGTCGGCACTCTAAAATCTGTAGTGACTCATGGCTAACGAAACGCTCATTGCTCGACTTGAACAAAACCTGCGCCAATCGCGCGCAGCGCGGACGCGTCTGGCAGCGCGTCTGGCGGAGTTGGAGTCGGAGGCGGAAATCATTCGGGGCGAGTTGGCCGAGATGGACACTCTGGCAGGACAGACTGAAGCCGCGATCTTTCGGCTGTTGTCTAACGTGATGAGTGGACCGTCAACTCCAGTGGGTACTACTTCGGTGGGTGAATTGGAAATCGAACTGCAACGGCGACTGGCCCAAGCGGAACTTTCGCAACATCCTTCCGCGCCGCTGAGACATAACGTTCCGCCAGTCCGAAGCAACATCGAGCCCATTGACGATCGCTTTTATGATCGCACGATTCCTCAGGCGGCCACTATGATCCTGCGTGAAGCCGGCGGGCCGCTGCACGTTAACGAGATTTATAACCGCCTACTGGAAGGTGGATTTAGTTTCACCGGTCACAATCCCACGATCAGTATTGCCGTCTCGCTGAATCGCAACAGCCGCTTTCGCAAGGCTGCTCCGGGAACCTTCGAT
>QHXE01000244.1:0-1746 GCA_003222835.1 Acidobacteriota bacterium
AACAGCGGCGCGATGATGCGAGCAACCCCGCCGTATGTCTGCTGCATTCCCATATAGAGCCCGCGCTCTCTAGGACTAATGACCCGCGAAAGCAGCGCCGTGACGCAAGGAAAAGTAAAGGCCGTTCCCAGTGGAATCAATGCCACCGCAATCGCCAGCATCCACAAGTTTTGCGACAGAGGCATCCCGACCACGCCACTCGCCAGCAGCACGAGTCCCAGACGCGAAAGCTTCGCCTCGCCCAGCCAATCGACCATGCGTCCCAGCAGCAATACGCGCGCAAAGACTGAAATCGCGCCGGTGTACATGAAGAAATAACCAATCGTCTGCTCGGTCACCTGAAAACGCGCGTTCAAAAAGAGGGCGAGCACGGAGAAGCTTCCCTGAAACGCGCCGATTGCGATCGCGTAGATCCAGATTAGTCGCGACGAAGGCTCGCTCGAATGCGAGATGATTTGCCAAGCAGCTTGCCGCGATTTCCGCGGCGCTTCCCCGGTCGCGGCATGCACCGTTGCATCACGCGATTCATTCAAGTAGCGCCAGGCGAAGAGCATGTTCAATAGACACAACCCCGCCGCCATGATTCCTGGCGCGGCGTGGCCCATCTGAAGCGATGCATGTCCCGGAACGATGTCGCGCTTGCCGATCGCGATTGCCAACGATCCGAGCACCGGTCCCAGCGCCACGCCGAGATTCGTGGTCGCCGACAACCAGCCCAGCGCCCGCGCTCGATCCTTCGGATCGGTCGAGTCGGCGACGTACGCCTGAATCACGCCGACAGTTCCGCCGCCCGCGCCTTGCACGATGCGAGAGAGAAATAACAACCAGAGCGAGGTCGCGAAGCCAAAGATTAGATATGCGATCCCTGCCGCGCCTATGGCGATCAGGAGCGTGGGTCGCCGTCCCACTCGATCGGAGAAACGGCCCCACATAGGCGCGCTCAAAAGCTGTGCGAACGTAAAAGCCGCGACGATAATTCCGGAGATCGTGCCAACCCCAAGATGAACACCCAGCGCGTTGATGCCTGACCCGCCCAACGTCTTCACATAAAACGGCAGCAGTGGAATGATCATCAGCAACCCGACCATATCGACGAACGCCGTGATCATCAGCGTAAAGAGCTTCGCCGGAATCTTCCGCACTTCTTTGTACAAGACGTACAGCAGCGCCAACCCAATCACGCCGAGCAACACGCGCACGAGTGGCGATTGGAATGACTGAGCAATGTTCTGTTGAATCAAAAGCATTTCATTTTCATTGGGCCGAACATGATACACCAAGGATCGCGAACAGCACGCTTGGATCTCATGAATTGCACTGGTCATTACGCCGTTAAGGCCATCTATGATCATTCTGGTTGCCAGCCTTGCCGATAAGTTAACAACTCTTAACAATTATTTACTTGCACTTGACAAGGCTTGACGCCTACGAGCGTATACTCTGTTTCGCCTAGCGTGGTTTCTTTCAGAGGTTAAAGGAAATGAAAAGAAGAAAGTTTTTGGGAGGTTTCAACCGGTTTCGGCTAATGCTGACACTCGGTTTGGCTGTGCTCTTGCCGGCGACGGCGCTCATCTTTGTCAATTTTCTCCAGTTGAGGTCCTTCGACCGCGACAAACTGCTCGAGGCAGCCATCCATCGCGATTTTCAGGAGAGGCTGGCGCTTACTGAAAAGAAAATCGACAAGCAGGCTTACGGCATGATCGAAGAGGCGAGGGAACTTTTCCCGTCTCCGGATGCCAATCCCCA
>QHXE01000244.1:1833-5920 GCA_003222835.1 Acidobacteriota bacterium
CCGTGGCTGGTTTGGTCTGGAAGGCAAGATGTTGGTGGAGGGGTTGCACAAGAAAAGCCGGCCGATCACTTTCACTTACGATCATACCAAGCGGGCTGATGGCCCCGCCTACCTGTCGAGTGCCTTTTTCGTCTTACCCCAGCTCACGAAAGACAGGATTGTGATGGGCGGAGTTTCCTTCGATCCTTGTTACGTGAAAGGAACTCTGTTCCAGCAAGCTCTCGATGAGCAGGTCAAACAGAAATCGACTGACCAGAGCGGCAACCAGATTGCCATGATGATCTATCCCGCAAACATCGAAATGGGAAATGACATTAGGCCGATCGCGGCTTCTGGCTGGGGAGAAGGAAAGCCCGAGGTCATGCGCAAGTTCGACGATGTCTTCGGCGGTTTGGCGCTGGGCATCAAGTACCAGGGCACGAGCGTGCAACAGCTCGGCGAGAGTTGGATGCATCGCAGCTTTCTGATTCTGGGAATTCTTTCGTTGCTGATTGTCGGCGGCCTGGTGCTTACCAAACATGTGGTCAGCAAAGAAATGGCGTTGGCTCGTTTGAAATCCGACTTCGTCTCGAACGTTTCGCACGAGCTGCGCACGCCGCTGGCTCTAATCCGCCTTTACGCGGAAACGCTCGAACTCGGGCGCATCACCACTAAGGAGAAGAAGCAGCAGTACTATCGCATCATTCGCAAAGAGAGCGAGCGGCTGACCGCGCTAATCAACAACATCTTGGATTTCTCGCGCATCGAGGCCGGGCGCAAAGAATATGAATTCCGCGAGACTGACATCGGCGACCTGGTTCGCAACACGCTCGACTCGTATCGTTATCAAATAGAACAACAGGGTTTCGCCTTTCAAGAGAGCATCGACGCAAACCTGCCAGTAGTGCGCGTGGACCGCGAAGCGATTGCGCGTGCCGTCGTCAATCTGGTCAACAACGCGCTGAAATATTCGGATGGGGAGAAATTCCTCGGTGTGAAGCTGTATCGTGATAACGGCGCCGTCAAGCTCGAAGTGGAGGATCGCGGCATCGGCATTGCCCAACGCGATCAGTCGAAGATCTTCGAGAAGTTCTACCGCACAGGAGATCCTCTGGTGCACAATACGAAGGGGAGCGGGTTGGGCTTATCGCTTGTCCGGCACATCACTGAAGCACACGGTGGAGATATTGCCGTGGAAAGCACGCCGGGAAAAGGCAGTAGGTTTATTCTCTCGTTGCCGCTGGCAACTGCCTCAGTGTCAGAACCGCGAGCGGTAGCGACCGGATCATAGAGGCAACTTTGAGAGCACTCGGCATCTTTGGTTTTCAACGGCGCGTGGTAGGCCGGTCGGTCGCTACCGCTCGCGGTTCTGACACTACTGCTACAACCCAAGAGCCAGTTCATCGATGAAGGGAAGCATGAAAACCAACGAGCAATTAAGAAGTGGTAGCGGCAACGGCCGCTCGAATGGGATGCCATCAGCAAACAATGGCATTAGGGAGTCGGCTGTCAAGAAAACCCGCATTCTGATTGTAGAAGACGAACCCGCAATGGTTGAGGGACTGCGTGACAACTTCGAATATGAAGGCTACGACGTAATCAGCGCGGGCGACGGACTGGCAGGCCTCGATCGTGCCCTGGCGGACGATCCCGATCTGGTTGTCCTGGACGTAATGATGCCGCGGATGAGCGGTCTCGACGTTTGCAAGCAACTAAAAGCGAAACGTCCGTCACTGCCCATCATCATGCTGACCGCGCGCGGCCAGGAGATCGACAAGGTGGTGGGCCTGGAGCTTGGCGCTGACGATTACGTTACTAAGCCGTTCTCGATTCGCGAACTAATGGCCCGGGTTAAAGCTGTGCTGAGACGCGTCTCGCCGCCAGCGTCCACGCCCGAGGTCTATCGATTCAGCGATGTCGAGGTCAACATTCGCGGGAATGCAGTGTTGCGCGCGGGTGCACAAGTTGATCTCTCGGCCAAAGAGTTTGCGCTGCTCGCCTACTTCGTTTCACATCCCGCCGAAACGCTCAGCCGCGATCGACTCTTGGACGCGGTGTGGGGTTACGAGAACTATCCGAACACGCGGACAGTTGATACGCATATTGTTCATCTTCGACAGAAGTTGGAACCAAACCCTGAGGAGCCGCGTTTCATTCTTACCGTTCATGGCAGTGGCTACAAGTTTGTGGGATGAAGGTAAGGATTGCATGACCCAATCAGGATTCAATTCAGGTTTAGCGACTCGGCGCGTAGTCGATCCGCGAGTTCCTCTGCCGCGCCGACGAAGCATACGCAAAACGCGCCGGCAGGAGTTGGAGATCAAGCTGGCAACGCTGCAGAAGGATTACGCTGAGCTGCACACCGCCATCTTTGAGGCTGCGCAAGTGCACCGGCGTCTATGTGCTCCTCGCCTGGTTCGTTACGGCAACTTCGAGATTGCCAGCGAAATTTTTGCTGTTCGACATTTACCAGGTGATTTTTTCACCGTTGAAGAAACTAACAACAGAGTGCTCCTGACTTTGGGCGATATCTGCGGCAAGGGTCTGGCGGCCGGAATGTGGACCACCCATCTGGTCGGACTGGTTGGTACGCACGCTGCTGTGACTTGCGAGCCTGAATCGATCGTTGCCGGCGTTAACCGCGATGTCTGCCGCATGACCTCGGTGCCACTGGCGAGCTTGTTTCTTGCCAGGCTTGATCCGACCAGTGGAAGGCTCGACTACTGCAGCGCTGGACACCCTCCGGCCTTGCTTCTGCGCGCGAATGGACAATTAGAATCGCTTTCCCAGGGCGGACTGTTGCTTGGGGTTCTGCCGGCGGCAACTTATGTCAGCGGAAGCGTCGAGTTCGGCCATGGCGATGTCCTACTGCTTTACTCCGACGGCCTCGTCGAGTCAGTCAACGAAAAAGGTGAGGAGTTCGGTGTTGCTCGGCTCCAGGAACATCTGCGCCGGACGCGTACTGCCTCTGCCGATGCGATGTTGTTTTCATTACTGGGCGCCGTCCAGGACTTCGCGGCAACTCGGTCACTCGTAGACGATATGTCGCTGGTCATCGTCGGTCGCGGCCAATAAGTATTTTCGCGAATTGATCTAAGATTACGACTCCCGCAGATTTCGCAGATTACACCGATTACTAACCCTCTACATCAAGGTCCGTTGAGATTTCGAATCTGCGAAATCTGCGAAATCTGTGGATAGCTGTCCTCATTTCAGCAACTTATTTTTGTCCAGAAACTGAAGCACCGCCGCATTAAATTCTTTCGGCTTCTCCATCATGATGAAGTGGCCCACGCCTTCCCACATCTGGAACTCCATGTTCGGTGCAATCGAGCGAAAAGACTCTTCGACATTGGGCGGATAAAACGGATTCTTAGCCATGATCGCCAGCACCGGCACGTTGATCTTGTCCTCTCCCCAAATCGAAGGGTCAGCCATTCCTTCCATCGCACTTACGATCACGTGCTGCGGCGTGTTTTGGTATGAAGCCTGGATTCGTTGTTTGGCTTCAGCCGAAAGATTCGGACCCGCCATCCCTGCAAACATCTGGCTCACGACCTGTTGATAGTTGGGTCCACGAAAACCCGCCATTAAGCGATCCACCAACGCCTTGTCGCCAAACGGCCGCAACGACCCGTCAACGATGACAATCGCCAGTGTCTTCTCCGGATACTTGCGATAGAACTGCCGGGCCACCGGCGTTCCCATACTGTGGCCCACTAACACCGCGCGCTTCACCTTAGCATCACGCATGACGGCCTCAACCGCGCGCGCAAAAAGATCCATGCTGTAGATAGTTTGGGGCTTATCACTCTGCCCATGCCCCGGAAGTTCGATCACAATCACGCGATTCCGCTTCGCAAAGTCTGACACCTGATCGCGCCAGCTATCCAAGTTCATCGTCCACCCATGAATCAACACCAGCGCTTCGCTGCCCTTACCATAATTGACATAATGAATGCGCGCGCCATCGAGCGTCGTGAAGTGCGATTCTCCGTTCGCGCTGTCGTTGGAGGTAATTTCAAGCCGGGCCGATAGCGTCATCACGGACGCGAAAACGAAAGCAATCGAAAGAAAAACGTGTCTGAGTTTCTTTGTCATCGGACTT
>QHXE01000245.1 GCA_003222835.1 Acidobacteriota bacterium
ATCATCGAGGATTTTATGATTAGGAGCAACAATGATGAGCACTACAATCACCATTCCTACCGACCTTGAAGAAAGAATTGCCGCTCGAGCTGGGAGCCGGGGCCAGAACGTTGAGGAGTTCGCACTGGAGACATTGGCCAAAGCCACCGAGGCACCGTCCCTGCGAGAGTTGTTTGCCGATGTGCAGCAGCAAGTAGCAGAGAGTGGCTTATCGGACGAAGAGATCGATAAGAAGATTGAGAGCGCTGTGAGCGAGGTTAGAAGGCAGCGTCGTGCCTAAGCCCCTGGTTGTTTTTGATTGTGTGATTTTCGTGCAAGCCCTTATTAAGAAGAGCGGACCGGCGGCGCGATGTTTGGAACTCTTCGAGCGGGAAAGCCTGTTTTCTTTGGCTGTTAGCCGAGAAACCTTGAGCGAGTTGCAAAATGTACTGTCACGCTCAGAGTTACGTCAAGAGTTCTCGCTGATAACAGACGAAAAGGTGAGCCAATTGATCGACTTGCTACTGTTCAAAGGGAATCTGTTTCGCAATGTATTTCTGGTAACGCGTGATACTGATTTGCTGGACTTGATGAGGTGGGACACGGAAGAGAGTCGCGATTTCCAGCGACGGTTTCGACATCTCAAAATACTCGATCCTACTTCATTTCTAAGAGAGATCACCCCCAGCGCGTAATGATCTGTAGGTCAACGTGAAAGATAGAAAGAACCAATCCGATTCCTTACGCAACGCAGAGCCGCCTACCAGACACGGCATCTCGGAACTCTTCATCAATCGGCCGATCACCACGACATTGGTGATGGTAGCGTTTGTGCTGTTCGGCCTGCTTGGTTATCGCGCGCTTCCGGTGAGCGATCTGCCGACTGTTGACTATCCAACGATCAGTGTCAATGCCAGTCTTCCGGGCGCTAATCCCGAGACCATGGCGGCCTCTGTGGCTACGCCGCTGGAACGACAATTCTCGGGCATAGCCGGAATCGATTCGATCAACTCGAGTAACTCTCAGGGGTCGACTTCGGTAACTCTCCAATTCAATCTGAGCCGGAATATCGACGCGGCCGCGCAGGATGTGCAGACCGCGATCTCCGCAGCGCTGCCCCAGCTTCCGCCGGATATGCCGACGCCTCCGAGCCTGCGAAAAGTAAATCCTGCCGACAGCCCGATCCTTTTCCTTTCGCTGAATTCAGACGTCTTGTCATTGCCGCAGGTTGACGAATACGCCGAGACGTTGATCGCGCAACGCATCTCGATGGTCGAAGGCGTATCGCAGGTACAGGTCTACGGCGCGATGAAATATGCGGTGCGGGTGCAGATGGATCCCCAGGCACTTGCCGATCGCGGCATCGGAGTCGATCAGGTAGCCTCGGCGATCGCGAACGGAAATCCAAATACGCCCACCGGTTCTCTCTACGGCAAATACACGAACCTGACGCTGCAGACGAATGGACAACTCATGAATGCGGCTGAATTCCGGCCTTTGATCGTGGCCTATCGCAACGGCGCCCCGGTGCGTCTGGAGCAGGTCGCGAACGTAATCGACAGCGTCGAAAACAATAAAGTAGCGAGCTGGTTCAATGGCCGGCGCAGCGTAACTATGGCGATCCAACGACAACCCGGAAGCAACACTGTGGCCGTCGTCGATGCCGTGCGAGCGCTCATGCCCCAGTTTCGCCAGCAATTGCCGGCCTCGGTCAATCTCGACGTGCTCAACGATCGTTCGATCTCGATTCGTAACTCAGTTAATGACGTCCAGTTTTCGCTCTTGCTGGCGATGGCCCTGGTGGTCATGGTTATTTTCCTGTTCCTGAGAAATATCCGCGCCACGATTATTCCGACACTGGCATTGCCCACCTCGATCGTCGGGACATTTGCCGTGATGTACCTGCTGAAATTCAGCCTGGACAATCTCTCGTTGATGGCGTTGACGTTGTGCGTTGGTTTCGTGGTTGATGATGCGGTCGTCATGCTGGAGAACATTGTGCGGCGCATCGAGATGGGCGAAGAGGTAATGGAAGCGTCGCTCAAGGGCTCGCGCGAGATCGGCTTTACGATTGTGTCGATGACTGTATCGCTGGTCGCTGTTTTCATCCCGGTCCTCTTCATGGGAGGAATCCTGGGCCGGCTGTTTCGCGAGTTTGCCATCACGATCAGCGTGGCGATTCTCGTCTCCGGATTGGTTTCACTGACCCTCACGCCGATGCTGGCCAGTCGCCTGCTCAAGGCCGGAATGATTCGCAAGAGCACGTTGCACGAAGGGGCCGGGCACGCGCCACGACGCGGTTGGTCGGGATTCACCGAAGGCATCTACAACCGCGTCCTGCACGCTTACGAATGGACGCTGCAACGCGTGCTGGCGCATTCGTTTCTGACCATCCTGGTGATGATCATGTTGGCCGGTGTGACGGTCTATTTGTTCACGGTGGTGCCGAAAGGATTCATTCCCAGCGGCGATAGCAGTTTGCTTAATTGCAGTACCGAAGGCGCGCAGGGCATATCTCTGGAAGACATGATCAAACATCAGAGGGTCATCGCCGAAATCATCGAAAAGGATCCGAACGTGCAGGCCCTCGCCTCGACTGTTGGTTCCGGCGGTCGTAATGCCAGCGGCAATAACGGCACGATCTTCATCGGTCTGAAGCCGATCAATCAGCGCAAGCTCAGCGCTGATGATATCGCCGATGAGTTGCGGCCGAAGCTTTCGCATGAGCCCGGTCTTCGTGTTTATCTTCAGAATCCTCCTTCGATCAGCATCGGCGGCTTTGGCGGGCGAGCACTTTATAACGTCACGCTTCAAGGAATGAATACGGAGGATTTATACCAGGGCGCCTCGATCATGGAACGAAGAATGCGCGAGATGCCGATCCTTCAGGACGTCAACAGCAACTTGCAGCTCAACACGCCGCAGATGAACGTTGAAATAGATCGCAAGCAGGCCTCGGCAGTGGGTGTTACTATCGCACAGATTCAATCGGCGCTCGGCAGCGCCTTTGGTTCTCGGCAGCTCTCGCAAATCTACACTGCAACTAATGAGTACCAGGTAATCCTGGAAGTTAAGCCTGAGTTTCAGCAGGATCCAACCGCGCTCGCTCGACTCTACATCACCTCATCAAACGGCCGGTTGGTTCCGCTGAGTGCGGTCGCCAAGTTTTCCCGGACCGTCGGTGCGATGCAGGTCAATCATTTCGGCGAGCTGCCGGCCACGACGATCTCGTTTAACTTGAAGCCCGGCATTTCTTTGAGCCAGGCCACCGCGGAAATACAGACGCTCGGAAAGCAGGCACTGCCGGGCACGGTTACCACCACGTTTCAGGGCACCGCGCAGGTATTTCAATCGTCTTTGCAAAACCTGACCTTGCTGCTGGGCATTGCCGTTCTGGTCATCTATCTGGTGCTGGGAATTCTCTACGAGAGTTTTATTCATCCACTTACAATTCTTTCGGGTTTGCCAGCCGCAGGATTGGGGGCGCTCTTGACGCTCTTAATCTTTAAGCGCGAGTTGGACATCTACGCCTTCGTCGGATTGATCATGCTGATCGGCATCGTTAAGAAGAACGCGATCATGATGATCGACTTCGCGCTGGAAGAGCAACGGAGCCGAGGACGGGAAGCTCGCGAAGCGATTTATCAGGCTTGCGTCGTGCGCTTTCGCCCCATCATGATGACGACCATGGCCGCCTTGATGGGCACAATGCCGATCGCTCTCGGCTGGGGCGCGGGAGCATCAGCGCGCAGAGGATTAGGTCTGGCAGTCGTAGGCGGATTGATCGTCTCGCAGGTGCTGACCTTGTATCTGACGCCGGTAGTTTATCTTTACTTTGAAAGATTTCAGGAATGGTTCGGTCGTACTCGCGGAGTTCACAAAGAACCGTCGAGAACTCCCGCATCAATCTCGCAGGCCTGAGATGGCTGGCTCGCGCCCGACTTCAAGAGCTACACCCGAACACGAGTATCCGCGAACCATCATCTCCATCAGAGCACTCTTTATCCCATCTGACAGTTCCGACTTGAATCATTCGCATCGATCCCTGGCACCAACCTTATGAATATGGAGGAAATCGAAACGGCTTCACCCTGCGCTCATCTGGTTCTGACGGCAAGTCGCATACTGCTTTACAATATCATTCTGCCCGGCGGGTCGCGTTGAGGGT
>QHXE01000246.1:0-5919 GCA_003222835.1 Acidobacteriota bacterium
GAAGATCTTCGTCCCGATGAGGTCGAGTGGCGCCCTCAGGAACTTGATGAGCCCAGTGCGCTTGCAGCGCGAACAGGTGAACAGTGAAGCGAGGACGGTGGCCGCGGTGGTTTTGCGCCTGGCTCAGCTCATCGACTTGAACTTGAAGTTGGTGCGGCCCAGCCGGACGCTGTCGTTGTCGATGAGGTCCTCGCTGGAGACCCGCTTGTCGTTCACATAGGTGCCGTTAGCCGATCCCAGATCATTGATGCGGAAGCCACGCCTCGTGATCGAGATCTCGGCGTGGCGCCCGCTGATGGACGGATCCCTGAGCACGATGTCGCAGTCGGGCGACGTGCCGACGAAAGTGCGACCGGCGCGCAGCTGAAACAGCTCGCCGGTCTGCGGACCATCGAGGGGCACCAGCCAGCCCGAGCCCACCTGCCCCGTGACGATCTGCTCGGAGCCGCCGATGTTGATCGCCATCGTCTTCTGCTTGCCGCCTTGCGACGGCATCGGCCCGGCCATGACGGGCGCCGGAGCTTGCGGCGCCTGCGCAGCGCCTGCGCCGCAGTACGGACACTGATCCCAGCTCGCGTGCAGCTTCTGGCCGCAGCTCTCGCATTTCTTCTTCTTCGAGAACAATCCCATTTTCTTTTTTGGCACCTTTTACGCGACGCCTTGCGCTTGGCCTTGGGCTCCCTTCACTTTACCCTGGACGTTCTTGGCCCTGCCCGCCGCTTCCGCGATGATCAGCAGCGGCTTGCCTTCGCGCGCCACAGTTTCCAACAGCGGTAGCAGATCCCGCAGTGCGGTAATCTTCTTTTCGTGAATTAAGATCATCGCGTCTTCGAGCACAGCTTCCATGCGATCCGCGTTCGTGACGAAATAGGGCGAGAGATAGCCGCGATCGAACTGCATGCCTTCGACGACTTCCAGCTCAGTCTGCATCGTCTTGGCTTCTTCGACGGTTATGACGCCATCCTTGCCAACTTTATTCATAGCTTCCGCAATCAACTCTCCGATCGCGCGATCGCCGTTGGCCGAGATAGTACCGACTTGCGCAATCGCATCACCCTTGACGGGCTTGGACATGTTCTTGATTTCTTCGACGACACGCTCGGTCGCTTTTTGAATCCCGCGCTGAAGGGCCATGGGATTCGCGCCCGCAGCAACCGTCTTCAAACCTTCGCGGACGATTGACTGTGCCAGCACCGTCGCCGTCGTGGTGCCGTCACCAGCCACATCGGAAGTTTTCGATGCGACTTCGCGCACCATCTGCGCTCCGATATTTTCCAGCTTGTCCTCGAGTTCGATTTCCTTCGCCACGGTCACGCCATCTTTCGTGATCGTCGGTGAGCCATATTTCTTATCGAGCACTACATTACGGCCTTTCGGGCCGAGGGTTACCTTCACTGCCTCGGCGAGTTTGTTCACGCCAGCCAAAATTGCGTGGCGCGATTTCTCACCATGAACTACCATCTTTGCTGCCATTTTGCTTCCTGCCTCCTGAAATCGATTTATATGCGCCCTTCCTTACGGTCAGGCTTCTGCCGCTATTTACCGGCCGATTTTGCCTTAGCGGTCGACGTGAAGATCCCTAGAATTTCATCCTCGCGCATGATGATGTATTCCTCATCATCGATCTTCACTTCTGAGCCGCTGTACTTACCGAATAGCACACGGTCGCCGGCCTTAACATCCAAAGCCTGGCGCGTGCCGTCTTCCCGAAACTTGCCCTCGCCTGCAGCGATGACCTCGCCTTGCTGCGGCTTTTCCTTGGCCGTGTCGGGAATAATGATGCCCCCGCGAACCTGTGCCTCTTCATCGAGGCGCTTGATGATTACGCGGTCGTGTAACGGACGAATCGTTGTCGCCATAACTTACTTTCTCCTCCTGAGTATTCGGTTTTTTCAAGAACCAGAGTGGTTTTGAAGACGAATTCTAGCAGAAAAGTTTTGAGAGTGCTAACGAGGAAATGAAGTTTTGTCGCGATGAGAAAATCTATCCCGCAGCCGAGGTTGCCGCCTCTTCGTTCCGCTTAGCGATTGCGTAGAGAATCGTTTTGATTTGAAAGGGAGTGAGGTCTGGGCGGGCCTCCAGCATGAGCGCGACGATCCCGGTAATGTAAGGACAGGCGAAACTGTTGCCGGTCAATTGACGATAGCCACCGCCGGGCCAGGTCGTCTCGACTTGCACGCCTGGCGCGACCAGCTCAATAACTTCTCCGTATTGATAACCGAAATTAAAAGGCTCCCCGCCCGCCCGCTTTACCACTGATATCAACGATGAAGAGAAAATGGATGGCGAACTCGCCTGCGGGAGATTGTTAGCCGCGGCTACCAGGATCACACGCTCGCGATAAGCGCGATCCAATAACTCGTGCAGCGGTCCCCAAAAATCTCGCTTCGTCGTTCCCAGAGACAGGTTGACAACCTGCATCTTCTGCTTAATGGCATGGTCAACTCCCATCAGAAACATCTCGCCTGAGCCGGAAGCGTTCGGTCCAAGAACCTTAACACTATAGAGTTCAACCTCGGGTGCAATGCTGGTAATGATGCCCGCGCAGGCAGTACCGTGTCCCGCTTGATCGCCCGATGTCGAAGGCTTGAATAAAATCTGGCCGCCCTCGGGCACAGCCTCGACGGATTCCTTGACCTTGCCTTTGAGCGCGGGATGCTCAGTATCGATGCCGCTATCTACTACGGCGACACGCACACCGCGTCCGGTGCGCCCCTTCCAAAGAACATCCGGCAGGATGCCGGCCCACAAGTCATCATGTAGGTCACTAACATCAAGGGCAGCTTCAGACTGCACCATCTGTCAAATCTCCTTACTACAAATCAAGTCTAATGAATCAGAAGTTGAAATAGCTCGAACTCGAAGCGGACCGCTTCTCAGTAAAGCGCGAGATCGTTTCCAACAGGTCGCGACACATTTCACGTTCGGCCTCGCCACGCGACACAATTTCAGTCAGACAGATCGTAAGCATCAACAACTCACGATGTTCCGGCGGGGCATCGACGCTCCCTAACCATTCACGCAAATCACTTCTCATTTCGCTGGAATTAGAGGTGGTCTTGACGGCCCGATCGAAGACAGATTCGATCAGCACCGCCAACTCGTACGCATCAACCAAGCGCGCGATAATGTCCGCAAAGCGAGCCGCGCGATCCATTTCTTCGGGTGTGAAAGGCGGATACGGAGGCTCACCAGGACGATTTACAAATTCCAGCACTCCGATGGTCTCGTTTCTCGTTCGCAAAGGAGTTGCCAGCAGCGTGACCGTCTTGAAGCCCGTCTTCTTGTCCGCCTGGGACCAAAAAGATCCCTCCTCGCTGACGTCGTTCACGGCCATCGGCTGTCCGCTGGAAAACACCAGACCGGCGATTCCCTTCCCCGGCGGTATGCGAATCTTCAATAACTCTTCCTCTAACTCGCTTACCGCGACGAGGAACTTCAGTCCACCCTCATTGCCGTCCCGTATCAGCACCGATCCGTCCGCCGATCCGACAGACTGCGCGGCCACGCCAAGAAGATCATCGACGGCCCGCTTGAGCGGCTCAGACAGCGAATGCGAAACGTCAATCGCGCTGATGGCTTCGCGCATCGCCGCCGAGTGCGTCTCTTCATCAGCAGCCGCCCCCTGATTCAGTTCTGTATTCTTGTTATCGGACATGCCGAATCCTTACTTTGTTAAGAATCAGGCTTGCTGCCTGCCTCAAGCCGAGGAATTCTTAGTCCAGGTTATCCAACGATCTACTCAACCAGAAATTGGCGAACACGCATTATACCTTCGAGATGGATTTCCGCAACGAGCAGGTGGCAAAATGGTTTCAGTGAAGAATATATTCTCAATGAAAATAGAAGGTAGCATGTCGGTTCCTTTTTGATACCAGACAGCATTCGGAAATTAGGATATGAGTTCAGCCACACCCGCAACCACCGAACCTTCGGCGCCCGGACAGTTGCCGTCACAGCTTGAGTCAATTCTCAACCAGGCTTTTCGGTTTCAGCAGCCGGGCAAAATGGATCGCGCGATGTCGACCCTCGAGTCCGCGCTCAACGAAGCCCGCGAGAAATCTGACGAGAGCGGAGCGAAAACGCGCTTCGTGCTGTCGATGATGCTGCCTCAGTATTATCTGACCTCAGGCGCGGTCGACAAAGCGCTGGAGATGTTGGATTCGGAGGTTTCTTTCGCGAGCGAGAGATTGAAGGCAATCAAGGCAACGGGCACGACTGAGCAGAAACAGTATGCCAATCGCGTGTTCGTGGAGTTAAGGGATTATCGAACGCGTCTGAAGTTGCTCGACCAGCCCGCGCCCGAAATCGAAGTGAAGGAGTGGATCAGCGGCGAAGCTACGACTCTCGCGACTCTGCAAGGGCAAGTCGTCTTACTCGAGTTTTGGGCTACCTGGTGCAAACCATGCGAACAGATGTTCCCTAAGCTCAAGCAGCTTGACGAAGAGTACGGCCCGCGCGGCCTGAATGTCATTGCGCTCACGCGTCATTATCTGGCGTATCGCGGGACGCCCCAGGCGCAGGCCGACGAGTTGATCCTGATGCGCAAGATGGTGAGCGAGCATGCCCTGAGCTTTCGCATTGGCGTGTCAGAAGACGAGCGAACCCAAGATCTTTATGGAGCCGCCGGCGTGCCAACTATGCAATAGCATAGACTTCGGTCTGCGACGAACTGATAGGCAGATTGAATTCTGCGCTACCTAATGCTGATTGGATGTATTTCAAGCTCATGCCTAACTTCGGCAATCAATTAGAAACGGTGTGAGTAACCAAGCGTGATGAAGTAATCCGCGAAGGCGGCATCGCCCGCGCCACCAACCAAAATATCCGATACACTTCTCTTTCGATTTCGTCGCACTGCTACGGGCACCGCCAGCGACCACGTATCCCTACCCCGAAAGTACTGAACTCCGGACTCCACAGACATTGCATAGCCTGGTCGCCGGAAGCCATTGCTCTTGCCGATCAAATCCCGAACCGGCACACCTTCAATGCGCCAACCGATGGTAAGAGCGAAGCGGCGAGTGTAGGGCACAGGCCGAGCTATCCCGACCCGAGCAAGGTACTGATCCGAGACCGACATGATCGCTTCGGATGGACGGGATCTTCCGGTCTGGACTCCGTTCGTATCGCGCGGGTTGAGCAGGTAAGACCCGGAAGCATAGATGGTGGTTTTCTTAATCCGCTTGTATGCCTGCACGTCCAGGGGAACGCCCCAGCCACCATCACCCAGTTGAATCGATTGATCCACAACCGACGTGACTCGCGTGCCGTTGGCGAGCGTCGTTGTATCCTTTAAGCCAGGATTTCCCGTAGGCAATTTCAAACCGATTCCGAAAGAAATATTCTGGCCGGACTCGCTGGGCGGCTTAAACAGCCAGAGTCTGCCCATCACGCTAATATCACCGATTCCCGAGCTATGAAAAACTTGAGTAGAAGTACCCCGCTGCCGGGTCGCATGCTGGAAAGGCGCGGCAACCGTGAGATTGAAGCGTCTGGTGACCGCGTAGGTAAGCGCTACGTCATACAGATAAATGTTATTAACAACTTCAGTTCCCTCAATGGCACGTTGCTTCTGCTCCTCCGTGCCGACGAAGTGCCGATGAGAACGTTGTTTACGCAAACCAAAGGAGATTTGCCATCGCCCGCTATCGAGAAAACCCGAATCGTGCGAGCCGGAACCTTCACTGCCTGCGCATTGCACGCCAATCACGGGCGCGCTCTGACGTGCGGCAATTCAACCCTGGGCCCAAGCGTGTGGGCTGGCCCAAAGAAAGCCGGTCAGGACCAGCAAAGAGGTCACGAAAACCTGCCTGTAAGAAGGTTTGAGTAGCTCGAACATGGCACCTTGCTTTCGAGTTCCTTCGAACTCATTCCTAGATTGGCTAGAGTCTGAACGGGCACAGATCGAATGACTAA
>QHXE01000246.1:5972-9031 GCA_003222835.1 Acidobacteriota bacterium
GACCACTGACTCAACGAACCCGAGACCGGGATATTGGTTATTACGGCAGGCAAAGTAGCATGACGTTTTCTTTCTGTCATGAGCCTGTTGATGGGTTTTCGCCTACAACTTTAGTTTGAGATACTTACCCAGGGGTTTTGAGACGTGACCGTTTCGCGGTGCCGGTGCCGCTCGAATCATCTACAGAGTAGCGAGTAGCCAGTACTCTAGCGCAGATGAACTAGACCACGCTGTAAAGCAGTAGTTGCAGCTTGTGTACGATCGCTCACTCCCAGCTTGCTCAGAATGCTGTTGATGTGGCTCTTGACCGTTGCTTCGCTGATACTCAGCCGGTGAGCGATTGCTTTATTGCTGTTGCCGGCCACGATCTGTTCAAGCACTTCGAGTTCTCGGCTAGTGAGATCAGAGCTGCCCATTCGCTCTGCCAGCCTCTCGGCCACCTGGGCGGGAATCCGCCGCGACCCGGCATGCACTTTTCGAATTGCATCTTCCAATTCTTCGAAGAACATGTCTTTCAGCAAATAACCCTGGGCTCCGGCCTGCAATGAACGATAGATGTCTTCATCGCCATCGTAAGTCGTAAGTATGATCAGACGAGCGTCCGGGAATTCTTTTCGAATGGCCACAATCGCCTCAACTCCGCCCACTTGCGGCATCCGCAAGTCGATCAAAGCGACGTCGGGCCGATGGAGCCGATAGAGATCAATGGCCTGTTGACCGTTTGTGCCTTCGGCCACGACGAACATATCCGAGACGGTGTTGATGAGCGCAACGAAACCCTGACGGACCACCGCCTGGTCGTCAATCACCATGATCTTGATCGGGTTGTCATTCATTCATCGTTCTTTCTCAGCCATTGATCGGTACATCCACCAGGACTTCTGTACCCTCCCCTGCGTGACTATCTACTCTCAGCGAGCCTCCCATCCGCACTGCACGTTCGTGCATGCCGACCAGGCCGAAGTGTCTTGCCTCGCCATTCTTCGATTCTTGATAATCAAAACCCTTCCCGTCGTCTCGCACACTGAGTTGTACGCGCCTCGCATCAAATTTCAAATTAATAAGAATGGTTTGAGCCTGCGCGTGTCTCACCGCGTTATTAATGGCTTCCTGTCCGATTCGCAGAAGATTGCCTTCAATCAGCGGGCTGAGGGGACGGAATGTACCGCTGACTTCCACGTTGGCAGAGACTGCGGTCTCAGTCGTCAGACGCCGAGCTGTATCACTCAGCGCCGCCGGCAGATCGTTTTTATCAAGCGCTTGCGAGCGTAGATCCCAGACATAGCGGCGGGCTTCCGCAATTCCGTGCCGCACCAGAATTCTTACTCGGTCCAGGTGAGTTTTGGCCAGCTCCGCCGAAGCCGGCATCGTTCGGGCTACTACTTCCAGTTGTACTGAGATGCCCAGCATCTCCTGCGCCAGGTTATCGTGAATCTCGCGCGCAATGCGGTTTCGTTCTTGCAGTACTGCGGCAAATTGCGACTCTACCCGCTTGAGACGGAATCGATAAAGTTGCCAGACGAGTATCGCCAGGATAAGGGTGCAGAGAGCGTAGAACCAATACGTTTGGTAGAAGTGTGGTTTCAAATAAAGATCGAAGGCGGCGCCTGCGGGGTTCCATAAACCATCATTGTTCGAAGCGATCACGCGGAACTTATAGCGACCAGGCCGCAGATTTGTATAGTAAGCAACACGGCGCGTCCCGCCATCAACCCAATCACTATCAAAGCCTTCCAGCTTGTATTTGAACCTGACTTTTTCCGGAGCCACGAAACTGAGCGCCGTGTAATAAAAATCAAGGCGGCTCTTGCCCGGCGACAGCTCAATAGTTTGAGCTGGGCTAATCGATTCGTCATCGACGCGAATCTGCTCAATAGCAACTGGCGGCGGCTGATCGTTTAGCTTGATCTTCTCAGGATCGATCATCGCCACACCCTTGATGGTCGAGAACCACAGTCTACCGTCAGCGCTCCGCCAGCCCGCCGGATGTCCGCCACCGCTGCACTCTCGCGTGATCATGCCGTCCGCGGGCCCATAAAGCACTGGCGTGATAGAACCGACCGTCCCATTTGCAAAGTCATCCAACTCATTCTTGTTGAGGCGAAAGATGCCCTTGTTCGAACTTAACCAGAGACTGTTTTGGCGGTCTTCGAGAATGCCATAAACGACGTCATCGGGCAGACCGTTTCGAGTAGTGTAGGCTGCGAACTTACCCTGTTTGAGCCGATTGAGTCCGCCGCCGCTGGTACCAATCCATAGCGCAGAATCAGCGTCCTCGTGAAGCGAAATCACGACATCGCTCGAGAGTCCATCCCGAGTGGTGTAGGTAGTAAACTTTTCGTCTTTGAACTTGCTTAGCCCACCCAGTGTGCCAATCCAGATATTGTCCTGCAGGTCTTCATAGATTGTTCCTACAAAGTCATTAGGCAGCCCATCTGCGGTCGTATAAATATTGAAGCGTTCGCCTCTCAATCGAGTTAGTCCGCCGCGCGTGCCGATCCAGAGATTGCCACTGTGGTCCGCGTAGATCGATCGAATGAAATCATTGGCCAGTCCGTCAGCAGAAGTAAATACCTTGAACTTTCCATCTCTGAATCGATTCAATCCGTCAGGAGTCCCGACCCAAAGATTTCCCTCGCCATCACCGAACAACGCCAGGACGACGTTGCTGGATAAGCCGTCCACAGTCGTGTAGGTAGTTAACTTACCGTCTTTCAAGAGGCTCAAGCCGCCACCGTTCGTTCCGATCCAAATGTTGCCTTTCCGATCCTCGTAGATCGACTTGACCAAATCGCTGCCGAGTCCTTCCTTGATCGCGTAGGTAGTAAACTTTTTGTCCTTCAACAGACTCAGGCCGCCAGATTCAGTGCCAATCCACAAGCTGCCTTCGCGATCCTCAAAGGTCGAGAGAATGCTTTCGTTTGTCAGTGCATCGCCGAGACGAAAGCTGGAAAAATGTTTGTTTGCGAAACGACTCAAGCCACCAGCCGTGCCGATCCACACGCTGCCCTCGCGATCTACTGCCAGCGAAATAATCCGATTGTTCGGCAACCCGTCGC
>QHXE01000247.1:0-9051 GCA_003222835.1 Acidobacteriota bacterium
GTGTGCTCAAGTGGCAGGTGACTTATCTCGCCCAAGAGGCCGGCAATCGTTCGTCGCTCAGATGGACTTCTTACCGACCGTAGCCGCTCGTCTAGATCCTCGCCAAGCGGGTCGATACAATCGTCGCTATGGATTTCGCCGGACACGGTTTGATTGTAGCAAGAGACCGGAAAATCTTAGACATTAGAAGTCTTTCTCACTACATACGGCGGTCTTGTGTTTAAGATAACCTATTTGGTAAATCGATAATGTTCAAGCCCCTGAAGTGGTTAAGAAGCGCAAGCGCTAATGGCCATGTTGACTTCTGTCAAGGCTTGTATTAGATAGAAGACGCGTATTAAATAGAAGAGGGGCACACACTGTTTCTCTGACGCTCGCATCGAAATTCGTGGACAAACCTATAAAGAAGTCTTTCCGACGTGGCCGGCGGACGCGCATTTTTGTCTTGGCCGCTCTCGGACTTATCGCGATTTCAGTGATCACACTGGGAGTGTCCCGGCTAAAACCGGCGGCGCCGAGTTTAGAGCGCGCTACCGCTTTGATCGAGACGGTGAAACGAGGGCCGATGCTGCGCGACGTGCATGGCACAGGGACGCTGGTCGCAGAAGATATCAGGGTCATCGCTGCCTCAACCGCTGGACGCGTGGAACGCGTTTTAGTCCATCCGGGTACACCGGTAAATCCCAAGACGATTCTGGTCGAACTAAGCAATCCTGAGTTACAGCAATCCGCGGTGGACACGGAATATCAACTGCGCGCCGCAGAGGCGGAGCAGAAGAATCTTAAGGTCCGTCTGGAGAGTGACCGGATGACCCAGGAGGCAGCCGCCGCCACCGTGCGCGCCGAATATCAGCAGGCGAAGTTGCAACTGGACGCGGACGAAGAGTTAGCGAAACAGGGCGTGCTTCCAGCCCTTAGCCTGAGTCTCTCTCGCGTGCGCACCGAAGATCTAGCCAATCGATACCAGATCGAGCAGAAGCGGCTCGAGGTGAGGAAGAGATCTGAAGAAGCGCAACTCGCGGCGCAGCAGGCGCGCAATTCACAACTGCAAGCTTTGTTGAAACTCAAACAAGAGCAAGTTCAGAACCTGCGGGTAGCGGCCGGCACTAGCGGCGTGCTGCAACAGATGACCGCGGAGGAAGGCCAACAGGTTGTACCGGGAACGAATCTGGCGCGGGTGGTTGAGCCTCAACACCTTAAAGCGGAACTCAAGATTGCTGAGACGCAGGTCAAAGACATTCAGATTGGACAGAAAGCGCAGATCGATACCAGGAACGGCATTATCCCCGGACACGTTTCGCGTATGGATCCCGCGGCGCAGCAAGGGACTTTCACCGTTGACGTGGCTTTGGAGGGAGCGCTTCCCCCAGGCGCGGCGCCTGATTTGACGGTCGACGGCACAGTTGAGTTGGAGCGACTGGACGACGTGATCTACATTAGCCGGCCAGCTTTTGGGCAGGCGCAGAGCACAATCAAGATGTTCAAGCTCGGCGATGATGGGCAAACCGCGGCGCGTGTTCAGGTGAAATTGGGCCGCAGTTCTGTCAGCGCCGTGGAAATTCTGGAGGGTTTGCAGCCCGGTGATCGAGTCATTATTTCCGACACTTCCTCGATGGATGCTTTTGACCACATCCGCTTGAATTGAGAGAGTCGTAAGAAAAAATCTTTTAAGCGAATTTTATGAGCACACCTACCTCGTCTTTAATCCGCATGGAAAGCGTGACCAAGGTTTTCTATACGGACGAAGTTGAAACGCACGCACTATCGTCAGTGGGTTTCGAGATTCATGCTGGAGAGTATGTCTCCATCGCCGGGCCCTCGGGTTGTGGTAAATCGACGTTGCTTTCGATTCTGGGATTGCTCGACACGCCCACGGAAGGAGAGTACTGGCTCAACGGCGAATCGGTGGCCAACCTGCCGCTCGCGAAACGCGCGCGCATACGCAATCGCCAAGTTGGCTTCATCTTTCAGAGTTTCAATTTGGTGGGGGACTTAACCGTTTATGAAAACGTTGAGTTGCCGCTGACGTATCGTGGCACGGATCGAGCAGAGCGTAAGCAGCGAGTGGTTGAGTCGCTCGAAAAAGTGGGGATGGCGCATCGAGCGAAACATCTTCCCGCCCAGTTATCCGGTGGACAACAGCAGCGCGTTGCGGTGGCCAGAGCCATCGCCGGCGAACCATCAATTCTGCTGGCGGATGAACCGACCGGCAATCTCGATTCAGTTAACGGCGAAGCTGTGATGAAACTTTTGCGCGAACTTCATCAGGCGGGCTCAACGATCTGCATGGTGACGCACGATCAGCGTTACTCGGGCCAGGCCGGCAAAGAGATACATTTGTTCGATGGCCGCGTGGTGGAACAACCACCTCTGAATCCGGCGGCGGAATAGCCGTGCGACTCAGAACGCAGAAGACTCTCATGTTTTTCACGCGACTTCTCGCGCTTCGAATTCTTGCTCAAAATCGATCATGGTAGCCACTACCTCAACGATCCGTTTGCTTGCCGGCCGCGCGCGTAACCTCTCGGCGTGGCAACCGCTGGCGCTCCGCGACTTCCGGCTGCTATTCATTGGTCAAGCCGTCTCGTTATTAGGCGATCAATTTTACCTGGTTGCTTTACCATGGTTGGTTCTGCAGTTGACCGGATCGGGACTCGCCCTGGGCACCATTCTGTTAGCCGCCACCGTGCCGCGCATGATTTTTCTGCTGGTAGGAGGCGCCGCCAGCGACTGGCTTTCTCCGCACAAATTGATGGTAGCCTCGAATGGCTTGCGGAGCATCGTGTGCGCAATTCTAACCGTGTTGGTCTTCTTGAAAACGGTCAGTCTCTGGTACCTCTTCGTTTTAGCGGCTGCCTTTGGCACGTTGGACGCTTTTTTCTCACCGGCGATGAAAGCCTTTATTCCCGCGCTGCTTCATGAAGAAAAACTGATGGCGGGCAACGCTCTTTTGCAAGGCACTAATATGCTGACGAAGTTCATCGGACCTTCATTGGCAGGTTTGCTGGTAGCGGTTGCCGGAACCGGTTTCGCGTTCGGATTAGACACCGTGAGTTTTGTGTTCGTCACTGCGTGTCTGTTGGTGATGAAGACAAAGAAGCCGAGATCGGCCGGGGGAGAACTCGTATCAACAGGGTCGCCCAGCAGAGGCAAACTTCTGTCTTCGATTCGCGATGGACTGCGCTACACTCTGCACCAGCCGGCGATTCGATCCCTTATTATCATCATTGCCGTTATCGAGTTTTCATTTGCGGGACCGTTCACTGTCGGACTCGCATCGCTGGCCAACAGCAGATTTTCAGGTGGATCCAAAGCATTCGGAGTAATGCTTTCAACCCTCGGAGGTGGATTTCTTTTGGGTACGATGATCGCAGGAGCGTTCAAGAGATCGCGTCTAGGTTTCGCAACCTTTATAGGTGCGTTCGGCCTCGGCGTGGGCCTGGTCCTGCTCGGCTTCGCGCCGAATCTCGTTTGGGCGTGCGTATTGCTCGCCATTATGGCGGCGATTGGCGGATGCCTTCAGGTGCTTAATACTTACTGGTTCCAGACCCGGACAGATCCTCAGATGCTCGGTCGGGTCATGAGCGTAGCAATGCTGTGCGGTTTCGGACTCACGCCGTTGTCGTATGTGATTGCCGGCGCCCTGATCAAGGTGAGCCTCACCCTTATGTTTGCGGCCAACGGCGTGTTCCTACTGGCCGCGGCCGCGTTCTGCGTTTCAAGCCAACGACAAATCGACAGCCCCAGACCCGCTATTAGCTGATCGGTTGTCATCTTTGGAGGATTCCAGCCGTTACCCTGGTGGCCGTACTGACGCTGGCGCTGGGAATCGGAGCGAACACGGCCATCTTCAGCGTCGTCAACTTTGTGCTGCTGCGTCCACTGGAATACGCGAACTCGGATCAATTGGTCATGATCTGGGAACGGAACATCAAGAAGGGCTTCACCGAATCGCCAACTTCGTTCGGTAACTTCATTGACTTCAGAGACGGCGCTAAGTCGGTCGACATCGCCTCGTTTACCGACACGAATTTCAATCTGACCGGCGGGGAACAACCGGAGCGAATAGCGGGCTTGCGTGTGTCCGCCAATCTTTTCTCCATGCTGGGCGTAAATCCTATGCGAGGTCGTTGGTTTGCTCCGCAAGAAGACAAGCCGGGGGCGGGGCGCGTTCTCATACTCGGCTACGGCCTTTGGCAGCGTAGTTTTGCCGGAAACTCAAATCTCGTAAATCAAACTGTTCAGCTTAACGGGCAAAGCTACACGGTGGTAGGTGTTATGCCTCCATCGTTCAAGTTTCCTCCCTCGTTTTCTGCCACGGTGGGTGCATTGGAGGAAACCGTGTCCAATGCCGATCTGTGGGTGCCCCTGACCACAGACGACGTGCCACTGGTGCGCGACATTCGTAATTTGAAGATGATCGGCCGTTTGAAGCCGGGCGTCGCCGCGGAACAAGCGCAGGTCGAAATAAACGCGATTGCCAGCCGGCTCGACAAGGAATACCCCGAGGTTAACGGCGGCATTGAATCGCATGTGATTCCATTGCACGAGCAAGTGACAGGAGACATTCGGCCCGCGCTTATTGTTTTGATGGCCGCAGTCAGTCTTGTCTTGCTGATAGCCTGCGCGAACGTAGCCAATCTGCTCCTGGCCAAAGCCACTAACCGGCAAAAGGAGATTGCCATTCGCACTGCCCTGGGAGCGAATCGACTCCGAATCCTGCGACAACTGCTTACGGAAAGCGTTGTGTTGGGAGTGCTCGGCGGTTTGCTTGGTCTAATCTTCGCGATCGTCGGCGCCAAGAGCTTGATCGCTTTCGTTACCGTCAGCATGCCTCGGTTGAAAGACTTCGGTTTCGATAGCAAGGTGTTGCTGTTTACCCTCGCCATATCCCTAATAACCTCGCTGCTCTTCGGTTTGGCGCCGGCGATCGATGCCTCGAAGCCAAACCTGAACGAGGCCCTTAAGGAAGGAGGGAGAAGCTCCAGCGGAAGTTCCGCTCGTAATAAAATGCGCAGTGTCCTGGTAATCGCCGAAGTAGCGCTCGCCGTAGTGCTGGTAACAGCGTCGGGTTTGATGTTCCGAAGCTTCGTCCACCTGCAGCGCGTCAACCCCGGATTCAACCCAGAGAACGTGCTGACGCTTGAGATTGAACTGCCCGAAGCTACCTATCGTGCCGACCAACAGCAGAGAGTATTCCAGCAACAATTGCTGCAGAGAATTCGTGCCGTGCCCGGAGTTCGGTACGCAAGCACAGCAGACAATGTTCCGTTCAGCGGTAACGCTTTCAACTCCAGTTTTATGATCGAAGGACGACCGATTCCCGCAGTGACTGAAAGACCTCGAGCATTTTATCGCGTTATTAGCCCTGACTATTTTTCAACCATGGGCATACCCTTTGTTCGCGGCCATCAATTCACCGATCGCGACTCAGCCGACGCGCAGGGAGTGGCCATCATTAATGATGCCGCCGCGCGCAAATACTGGCCTGGAGAAGATCCCCTGGGGAAACGAGTCAAGCGTGGAAGGCCAGAGTCTAAAAATCCATGGCTAACGATCGTGGGGCTGGTCGGTTCCGCCAATCAGGCTTCACTGCGGGAAGAAACGCAACCTGAAATTTATGTCCCTTACCTGCAGAATACGAGTCGGACTCTTACGCTCGTTGCCCGCACTAATTCCGACCCCAGGATGCTTGCCGGGGCGATCCGGAAGGAGGTTTGGGCCGCCGATAAGGACTTACCGATGATTCTACTCACCGTCTTTGCGGGCCTCGCTTTGGTACTGGCAGCGATTGGCGTTTATGGAGTGATGTCCTACTCCGTGACATTGCGCACGCGCGACATTGGCATTCGCATGGCGCTTGGCGCCACGCCGATCGACATCTTCAAGCAGGTCGTTGGTCAAGCTTTACTGTTGGCTTTGATCGGCCTCGGAGTCGGTATCGCACTGGCGATTCTCTCGACGAGAGTGATGAGCAGCTTGCTCTATGGAGTCAGTACCATGGACCCTATGACTTTGGCCTCGACATCGTTGGCGTTGCTGGTCGTGGCGCTGCTGGCGGGTTACCTCCCGGCGCGCCGGGCTACAAAAGTGGATCCGATAGTGACGCTCAGATACGAATAGTCGGACTGTCGTGAGATTGGCGCCAGCATGGATCAGTCGAGACCTTTGATCACAGGAGACGACAAGGCGAGGGTTGCCAGCACACTAGTGATGGCGCCGCCAATGACAAACACCAATGCTGATCCCAGGTGATCAGCCGCCCAACCTACCGCTGCGTAGCCAATCGGCATCAACGCGTAGGAGCCGAGATAGTCTATGCTGGAGACCCGTCCTAATATCTCGCGAGAGACACACTCTTGTAGTGTGTTCGTCCAGATTAGGGCAGAGCTCGTGAGTGCCGCACCTATGATAAAGGCCGCTATCCCGATTCCCGTGAATCCTATCGGCAGGCCAACAGTGATGGTCATAATTGCAGCTACAAGATACGCGCCGTAAAGCGTAGGCCCGCGGCGGCGAATCTTCGCAAAACGGCCCAACCAGACTGAGGCAACAACGGAACCTAAAGCAAGCGTGGAGTAAACAGCGCCCAATGAGCCAACGCCACGATGCAGTACATCCTTAATTAGAAACGGCAAGGCAACGCTGATTGGACCACTCAGCATAATATTCCCGAGAGAGGCAACGCCGATCGTGATCCACAGCCACGGCGAGGCAAACACCGCGTCAAACCCCTCTCGAAGATTCTTTATTGCGCTAGCCGACCGGCGAACATTCATGCTTGAAACAGACAGTCTCAGGAGTGGCAAAAGAGAAAAAGCGGAGATAAGAAACGAAAGACCATCGACTGCAAATACCATCGTGGTCCCGGCGAACGCAACAATGGACGCTCCTATCGCTGGGCCCACTACCTCAGTCAGTTGCTTGCTTAAGTTTGTCAATGAGTTTGCGCTCGGCAGCGATTCACTGGAGACGATTTCGGGCACCATCACGGTATAGGCTGGCTGAAAGAAGGCATTGACGGTGCCAAAGATTGCGCTGGCAATATACAGATGCCAAACTTGTAAGCTCCCCGAATAGGCGAGAAGCGTAACCATAAACATGATTGCCGCGCGCGAGACGTCGGACAGCAACATCACCTTCGACCTTGAAAACCGGTCAATGGCGATACCCCCAAGCAGGAGGAATAACAGCATCGGCACGTACGAAAAAATTAGCATCGTTGCCACTGCGGCAGCCGAGCCTGTTTTCTGCAGCACCCACCAAACGAGCGCAACTCTATAAACGCTGTCACCGAGACGGGATAGCGTCTGTCCGCACCACAGCAATAAAAACAAACGATTGCGAAGTGACTGGAGTAAGCTCATGAATTGAGGTTGTCCGTCTCCCTTCCGTCGTAATAGTCTACGCAGCCGGAACTCGCCGCGCCAGTATCTTCTGCGAACATAGGCAATGATCGCAGATCATTCAGCGACCCCTGACTTTTGAGGCAAAGCCTGATCCTTGACGAGTCGACGAGTCGGCTTTGCAAAGAAAGCCCATCTTGTGCAAGATGCGAGTCGGCGAGTCGAGCTTTGCACAAGAAGAATGTCGAGGTTCTAATTCACACCCGGCTTCAGGAGTCTGTCGGAAAAAGTCCTCCGTGGTTCTCTGTGTAAGCTCCGTGCCTCCTGTGGTGAATGTTTTTTCCTGGTAATTTCACCACCGAGACACAGAACACTATCGTGAGGCGCTGACGCGTTGGCAAGGGTGGCAATCGAATAATCTCCTTGAACAGTTGGAATCGATCCTCGGGGTGGCACGCGCGTCTCGCCCGTGAGTCACGCCCAAGATGCGCGTGCCACAATCAAACCGAACCACTATCAAAAACGAAGTCGTTTGGCCACGCAGTGTCGTGGCCGGGCAAGACCAGGAAGCAAACCCCAACATAGTTGAGACCTGGCCCAAAAATCTGAAAACGTTCGATACGTAGCTTGAAAGAGAAATTAATTCAATACCTCGTTTGTCCGTCGTGCGCCGGGACCATTCGCAATAGCTCCGTAGTCGCGCGCGAGCAAGCGGAAATCATTGAAGGCACGCTCAACTGTCAGTCGTGTGATAACACCTGGCCCATTGTGCGTGGGGTGCCGCGCTTTGCGGCGATTAATGAAGTGGCCCAGGACAAAGCCACCACCGCCGAGAAATTCGGGTGGCAGTGGCAGCACTTCAATCAGTTCGAGGCAGGTTACGAGAATCAGTTTCTCGCCTGGATTGCTCCGGTCACCCGCGAATTCTTCAAAGACAAGGTTGTGCTCGAAGGCGGTTGTGGGAAGGGAAGACATACGCAACTGGCGGCACAGTTTGGCGCACGAGATGTCATCGGCGTGGATCTGAGCGACGCGGTCGAAACCGCGTTTGGCGCGACGCGCGCTTTGCCGAACGCGCACATCGTTCAGGCGGATATTTACAACTTACAATTCGCGCGAATCTTTGATTACGCATTTTCGATTGGGGTGCTGCATCATTTGCCGGATCCGCGCGGCGGCTTCAAGTCGCTCACTTCAAAAGTGAAACCCGGCGGTTACATGTCCGCGTGGATTTACGGCGCTGAGAACAATGAATGGATCACGCGTTGGGTTAACCCAGTACGCGAACGAGTGACGTCGCGCATCGATCCCCGTTTGCTGTTACAACTTTCCAAGGTACCCGCAGCCATCATGTTCACGGCCACGAAAACCATCTATGGCCCACTCAACCGTTCTCCGCGCGGCGCGTCCATCGCGCGTCACCTCTTCTATAACGATTACCTGAAAGCGATCGCCGGATTTGGTTGGCGAGAGCAACACTCGATCGTGTTCGATCACCTGATTGCGCCGACGGCCTTCTACATTTCCAGAGATGAATTCGCCGCCTGGTGGCGCGAAATCGGAGTTTCCGACGCGGACGTTAATTGGCACAACAGCAACAGTTGGCGCGGACTTGGAAGAATCAAGTAATCGTTCAGAGTTCAACCTTTAGGTTGTTTTGCAATCACAAGCTAAAGCTTGAACTCTAAACTCGTCTACAAAATCG
>QHXE01000247.1:9067-9366 GCA_003222835.1 Acidobacteriota bacterium
AGCGCCTTTGACCTCCCGGTTTCTTGCCCTTAACCCTCTCAAGACTTTTAGTAGCACGCGCAGCTTGCGCGTGAAACTCCACGGGCGCGACGCCCGGGCCACCTTTCAAGAGACGAAGGACTTCTGCGTCAACCATGCCTGTTAAAATCGATGACCTCCTGGTTACAGCCACGGCCCACTTTGCTTCGGATCTGCATTTGAAGGTGGGCTCATTCCCGGTGATGCGCATTGGCGGCGAATTGTATCCAATCGCTGACGCGCCACGGTTATCGCCGGATGATACGCTCGACATGGCGTTT
>QHXE01000248.1 GCA_003222835.1 Acidobacteriota bacterium
ATTCAGGAGCCTTGCCGCCCGCGAGCCTCCGGCAACGCTCGTCAAAAGCGCGCAGCTCTTCAATGTTGTAGCTATTTTCGAGCGACAACATCGGTCGTCGATGAGTGAATTCCGGGAAGCCTTCCGCCGGCCGGCCAGCGACGCGCTGAGTAGGACTATCAGGCGCGACGAACTCGGGATGTTTCCGTTCCAACTCCCGGAGCCTTCCCATCAGCTCGTCATACTCACGATCGGAAATCTCCGGGTTGTCTTGAACATAGTAAAGCTCGTCGTGGCGGCGGATCTCGTCGCGGAGTTCGTTGATTGTCTTTTTGATGGATTGCTGTTTTGGCAAACGTTTCTTTGTGTCAGTCTGTGCGCGTATCTATCCTTCTCGATAGAACAAGTAGCGCGGCTTTTCAGGATGGCGTTCGAAAGATCCGCAAACCAAGCCTGCGCTCAAAGCTTTCAAAAATTCCTCGCGCACGCGTAACACCTCGCGCTTCGCTAACTGAACATCAGATTTCAGCAGCGTGGAGAAGTCACCAGGGATTTCGATCGCTTCGTCGGGTTTTCCCAGTGGATATTGACGCCCTCCGGACAATGCTTCGACGCGCGGCGAACGCAACTCCCAACCCGCAAAAAGCCGATCGCTATCCATTCCAATAGTCTTCCCGGCAGGATTACCATAATCAGTCCCATAAAAGTTGACCGCGTACTCGCGGATGTTCGCGCCCAACCGGTTCAAATTGAAATGCGCATTCCGAGCACGCATCGGCTCAAATGTCCATTTGATGAAATCACGACCTTCCGCCAAAGCTCGCGCGCGCTGGGCCCATTTGAGTTGCGCTCCGACTCCACGGTTTTGATATTCAGCGGCCACCGCCATCATGTGCGAGTAACCGAAGATCCGATCGCCATGCGCCGCGGCCATGTGATGCACAAAGCCCATAAGTTTTCCTTCGATGAAGGCGCCCAGCGTCCATCCCCCGGCCATGCGCGAGACGATCAAATGGCGGCGCGGCGAAATCTCCACGTCGGGGAGCCCAAATGCTTCGCGCTGTAATTTGATGCACGTGTCGTACTCTTCAATAGAAGAGACCTCTCGTATCTCAACACCAGCGCTCTGAACGGTTTTTGTCTCAGACATAGGATCGGTCGAATGATATCACGCTGCACGTATCAGAACCGCGAGCGGTAGCGACCGGAATCACTCACACTTCTTGAATAAACCACGGGGACGATTTGGATGGGATTATCTTTCTTACGCCGCTCTTATGATCCGGTCGCTACCGCTCGCAGTTCTGACACGAGCCGTTGATGCTGCATTGAAGGTGCGGGATGTTAAGCCCTTACCGCGTTGGGGTGTCGGGTGCAACCGCGGGAAGGAGAATCGATATTTGCAATCCACGCGACGGCTGATTTTGAATCTTCAGGACGGCTCCGAGCAGATCGACATTTTGTTTGGCAATCGCTAATCCGAGTTCGCTGCAACCGACACGACCGCGTGCTAACTCCACTTCAAAGCGGGCCGGATCAGCAACCTCATCGCCCTCATCTTCGATTCTAATCCGGAAGCCGCGCGTCTCTTCGTTACCCGTGATAGTCACTTGAGCAGCTTCCGGACTGCGCGCAATCGCATAAGCGAGAAAATTGTAAACCACCTGTCCCAGCTTGATCCGATCGGAGAGGATCGGCGGTAAATCCGACGGCGCTTCGTAGCTAAGTCGAACATCTTGTTTCTTGGCCTGTCGCGCCAGGGCCGCGCATGATTCACGCAATAAATCGTCGAGCGAAAATTCTTCGTGCCGCAACGTCGACTGGCCACTTTCAAGTCGCGCCAGGTCAGACAATTGATTGAGAGTTTGCTGCAATTGCTGCGCAGAGTTTTGAATCCTTTCGCAGAAGCCTCGCTGCGTTTCAGTCAACCGCTCCTGGCTGATCAAAATCTCCGAGAACCCAAGGATCGAAGTGAGCGGCGTCCGCAGCTCGTGGGCGAGCCGCGAAAGAAACCTTGAACGATATTCAACTAACTGTTGAAGCTTTTGCTTTTCTTCCTCGAGCTTGGCGACGCGCTGTCTGAGGCCATCCACCGAAGCGTCGTCTATTACCCGCGCGTCATTTTCCGCCGCATGAGCAACCGCTTTGGATGGTGATCGTGCCATAGGTCGTTACATTTTATTAACGCTCGCGGCAACTGCTTTGGCCTCGCTTTGAAGGGCGCTGCTGACACTCGCTTCTTGGGTGTCTTCTTTCGTTGACGCCGACGATTGCAGCGTCGGCGACGAGCTTCCCACAGGAATCAAACGAAAGTCCAGACGCGCTTCACTCTTGCCGGTATCGCTCGAACCAACTCCGGACGCGCGGCCAAGCAAGCCGCCAATTTTCTTTCCCGTCGACGCAGCCTTCAAAGACGATATGTCCGTGTACAAAATGTAACCGCAGCCTTTCGCCTTGGCTTCGATCTCAGCTTCGCTCGCGGAACTTGCGTTGAGTGAAATCGCGTCAACGCCGTCGCCGCTTAGCGCGGCGACAAGTTGCTCGCGCAGTGAATCAGTCGCCACCGATGACTTCGTTTTGTTATTAAGTTCGACCACGCCAACACGAGCTTTTCCTGTCGTCTTAGAGGTTGAAGGCATTCCGGCCATGGAACTCTGGCCGCTCTCGGAATTTGTCTGCCCGGGTTGTTGGCCCGCCATCGCCATAATCTCAGCCATCGAAGGCGCGCCATTCATTTCCTGCTGGCTATTCGCGAGGGTATATCCCGCGGGCACATCAAAGAGCGCGGCATCAAGCGTTTGCCGGGACAATTCGACCACTTCCTTCGTCATTGAGAAGGTCGCACTCCCGTCGGAACCATACATCGTGGTGGTCTCAACCAGCGGATAGCCTAGATTGCTCGGGCCGTTATGTTTGTATTGATAGCGATCGCGACACCCCTGGGAAGCCATCCCCGGTCGTCGTGGTGGTCTCTGCGTTGGGCAGCTCAGACCATATTCAAGATTGATGTACCAGCCATCGGTGTCGATCTTCATCTGTTGTTGGTGGCAGGCGTCCGGGGATGACTGCGACATCGTCGTTCGCTTCATATGCCGAGCCGTGAAGCCAAACATCTCCTTGCGCTCACCGGTGTCTGTCGTATTGACGATCATCGTTACGACCCCACCGCTCCTTGACGGCCCGCTGATGGTCGCGGCATCCGCGCTGGATGTTGAGGCGCCGGATTCGTCCGTCTCCATCGGACTGATCATGTATTTGCGCGCACGGTCGTTGATTTGAATCGTGCGCCGCAAATCACACTGAGCGATGCTGGTTTGGCTCATGTTCATGCCAGCCACCGACATGTTTGTCTCGCTGCGCTCACGCAAGCCTTTGATCATCGTCGTGCTTTGCGTCGGCATTCCCGCCATCGTCGTTTTGATCGTGATTTTGAAATCGCCGGTAATCGGTTTCTGATCATCCGGCCGTCTTTGCCCGAACGAGATCGCGGTAACCACCGAAACGGCAGAGATGATAGCCGCTAACACAATTAATCTAATCTTCATCGATTGACTCCCAAACTGTTGAATGATGAATCGCGGGGAAACCGAAAGGGAAATTACCAGAAAGTGCAACTAGTACTCAAGGAGCTATTTCGGAATTCAGTGCGCCAAGAAGTTTTAGGTACC
>QHXE01000249.1 GCA_003222835.1 Acidobacteriota bacterium
TGGAAGATAGATTACACGGAAACCGTCAAGAATGAGTTGCTGTCCCTTGAGAAGTTTCCCTTTATGGATTTCGAGCTGTTTACTCCTGAGCAAAAGGAGCGTATCAAGAAGTTCTAGCGTGTCGTCCGCGGGGCCACATGAAAAGAGCAGCTAAACGAATCAGCCAGGCCGCCCTTCTATGCTCGGTGTGGCTCCTCTTCAGCGCCCATTGTCCGGCTCAAGGACTCGCCTCCAAAGTTGACGAGTACATGAGCACCGCGGTAAAGAGGAGCCGCTTCAGCGGCTCGATCCTCGTCGCGCGGGACGGTAAGGTGCTTGTCAGCCGCGGGTACGGCATGGCAAACCTGGAGGACGAAGTTTCCAACACGGCGCGAACGAAGTTTCGTCTCGGCTCCCTCACCAAACAGTTCACGGCGGTAGCGGTTCTCATGTTGCAGGAGCGTGGCGCGCTGAGTCTTCAAGACCCCGTTTGCAATTACCTGCCACAGTGCCCGGCTGGTTGGCGGCCTATAACTATTCACCACCTGCTCACGCACACTTCGGGCATCCAAAATTCGGACTACACGGAAGCGATAAAGTTACCCATGTCCGCCGCCAATACTGTTGAGCGGTTGAAAGATAAGCCCCTGGAATTTGCGGCGGGCAGGCTGTTCCGGTATTCCAACTCGAATTACATCCTGTTGGGCTACATCATCGAGAAGGTGTCGGGCCGGCCATACGACGCCTTCCTACAAGAGAACATCTTTCGGCCTTTGCAGATGACCGACACCGGATATGACTATCCGCGCCGCGTACTCAAGCATCGCGCCGCGGGTTACTCGTCACGCGGTGACACCACCGTCAACGCACAGTACATAGATATGTCCATCCTCTACTCTGCCGGGGGACTGTACTCGACGGCGGAGGACCTGTACCGATGGGATCAAGCTCTGTACACCGAAAAACTTTTGTCGAAGAAGTCCCTAGCTATGATGTTCACCCCATTCAAGGGCAATTACGGATACGGCTGGTACATCGCCGAGCAAGGCGGCCATCGGTTCATTAGCCACAGCGGCTGGATTGACGGCTTCGCTGCCTCATTCGGGCGCTACCCGGACGACCGCGTCACCGTCATCGTCCTGAGCAACATAGACAGCGTCCCCGTTAATACGATTGCTCGTAACATAGGGGCGATTGCGAATTGACTCTAAAATCTACGACGCTTACGTCGGGCAGTACGAGCTTGCGCCTGACTTCATCATCACCGTAAGCAAAGAAGACAACAGGCTGGTGGCGCAGGCGCCCGGACACCCTAAGATTGAACTGCTGCCCGAGTCGGAGATCGAATTCTTCGTCAAAGAGTATGACGCGCAGATTATGTTTGTTTGGAGCAGGAACGGAGAGGTAACGCATTCAACGATCCGCTTGAACGGACGAGAGGCGCAAGCCAAGAAGATAAAGTGAGTTCTTGTTTGCCGTCGTCGAGACGGCGCGCTGGATTATTCAATCGGGTGTCAGATCCTCGCACTGGCCTTTATATTACTTTCCACCCAAGTCATTGTGGGCACTCAAGCCGGCAACGCTGACGCACACGATTGGACAGCCGCTCAAACGTCTGGTGGTGCTTCAACTGATGGTATCCAGAAACGATCGAACGAGTTTGGGATCTGGGGCGGGATTTCGTTTGACGCGCCAACACTGATTGGCAAAACGCCTGACGCAAAGTTCGGCAATATTGGATTGCGGTACGGGCGAGTGCTTCTGGCGAGCAAGACAGTCGCATTCGAGTGGACGCTCAAACAGCAATGGATTCTCATGGGTTCAACTTTGATAGTAAGCTCTCGATTCTTCCGCACATGAGAATTTAGGTGGTTCAAACTTCTTCGAGCAAAATGGGCCAAAGTGATTGACAGAGGCAATGCCCGCCTAATACCATTCATAAAGGGTCGCTGAAAGGACCCCACCGGCGCTTCTTCTTGGTTCTTCTCACAAGCCTTCCCGATTAAGCTGATCGCTTCTTGATAGTTCTCATGTTCGAACGTTTTAGCAAAATCCGCCTGCTTTACGTGGTGCTAGCAGTGCTGCTTCTGGTAGGGCTCTTGCCGCTGGCGCTCACCGGCACACTTCTGTCGAAGCGAAGCGCGGATGAATTGCGGGCCATCGAGGGCCGTTATCAGGCTCAACTCGTGCAGGACAAGGCGCGACAGATCGAACTCTACGGCCAGCGTTATCGCGATGTCGTCAGCGGCGTCGCGCGCGCTTTCGAAATTGCCGGTGGCGTTCGCTCGCGCGACGATACCGGCTACGACGAGCGCTTACAGAAGACTCTTCAGGATGATCCGAATCTGATCGCCCTGGCGATCTGTCCGGTGAAGGGCGGAGTGCATCGCGCATTTCAACCCGACCTCATCAAGAGCGAGGAAGTCGATCAGCGAATCGGCGACGTGCTGGCGCGCATGAGCGGACGCGGAGTGATCATTAGCCGGCCGCAAATTATTCGTTCCGGTCAGGAGATGGCCCTGACGATTGCCGCTCCGGTTTTGAATGGCAACGAGATCTTTGCGGCCGTAGTAGCAGTCGTCTCTTTTCAAGAAGTCTTCAAAGCCGTGCAGCAATCCTCGTCAAAGAGCGAGCGCGAATTGCTCGACGCCGGCCTGCCGGTAGTCTTCGTAGTCGATCAAAATGGAAAGGTAGTCGCTCATCCCGACGCCGCGGTGGCTTTTTCCGAACGGCCCATGACCGATTTGAAAGTTGTGCAGGACTGGCTCGAAACCGGCGCACAAGTTCAATCGGCTTTGGCGCCGTTCGCGATCGAGCACGATGGCCGCGTCGCCAGCATGCTCGGTTCCTACGCCACCGCCGAACTCGATCGAAATTCGCTGCTCGGCGTGATCGCCATCCAGGACGAGTCAGCGGCGCTCGCGTCGGTTCGTGACATGCGCAATCAAACTCTGTTCATCAGCTTGCTGGCGGCAGCGCTGACTTTGGTCATCGGTTTTTATTTCGCGAACACCTTGACGCGACCCGTGAGTGAGTTGGCCGCGGGCGCGGGGCGCATTGCCGCCGGTGACTTCTCGCAGCGCGTGCGGGTTCTAGGCCGGACTGAACTCGGTGAACTCGGCTCTTCATTTAATCAGATGACCGATCAAATCGAGTGTTTCGTCAGTGACCTCCAGCGCTCGGCTGCTGAAAATCGCGAACTCTTTCTGGGCACGGTCAAGGCTTTGGCGGCAGCGATAGATGGCAAGGACCCTTACACTCGTGGCCATTCTGAGCGGGTATCCCGATTTTCGATCGCCACGGCGCAGGGCTTGGGCTTATCCGAAGACGAAATCGAAAAAATCCGAGTCAGCGCTTTGCTGCATGACGTTGGTAAGATCGGCATCGACGATCAGGTCTTGAAAAAGCCTTCGGCTTTGACTGACGAAGAGTTCGAGATTATGAAGACGCATCCACAGAAGGGCTTCAAAATCATGTCGCAGATTCCGGCCATGCGCGACTTTCTGCCGGGTATGCACATGCATCACGAGATGATCAATGGCCAAGGTTACCCGCGCGGTTTGCGAGGCGACGAGATTCCGATGCAAGCGCGCGTCGTGTCGGTCGCCGATACGTTTGACGCGATGACCACCGAGCGGCCTTATCAACGCGCAATGGATTTGGAAGCCGCGCTCACCAGATTGAAGAGTTTTGTGGGCACCCGTTACGACGCAAAGGTGGTCGCGGCTTTCATCGCCGCCTGCGAGGCCGGAAAGATCCGTCCGGGCGTCACGCGAGTTCTGCGAAAGCAAAGCGACCTGCGGAACATCCAACCAGGATTTCTCTCGCCAATACCTGACTCTGTTCTGGCGGTCAGCTAGCAAGCCTGGCAATGTCTGAATCACCAGTTAAGCCAACTCTCCCCAAACCGTAGTCTCCAACGGTTGGCTGGATGTTGCATCGGCAATGAGTGCGTGGTTACATTCTCGTCTCCTCCTAAGACTCAGGAGACGATTAGATGGAAACTCCGCTGACTCCGCTCGACTTTGCGCGTCGCGCTCGCAAGCTCTATGGAGAACGAGAAGCCGTCGTTGATGGCAATTTGCGGCTGACTTACGCGCAGTTCTTCGATCGCTGCAATCGTTGGTCGGCGACTCTGCAAAAACTCGGCGTGGCCCAAAATGATCGCGTTGCTTATATCGCGCCGAACACTCATGCGCAACTCGAATCGTTTTATGCGGTCCCGCAAATCGGCGCAGTGCTGGTGCCAATCAACTATCGCCTGACACCTGATGATTTCGTTTATCTGATCAATCACAGTGGCGCGAAGATTGTGTGCGCCCACTCTGATTACCTTGCCGCCATTGAGAGCATCCGCGCACAATTACCGGAAGTCGAGCACTTTATTGCGCTTGAAGGTTCGCACAAAGGTTGGCTTGATTATGAAGAGTTGCTGGCCCAAGGCTCAGGCGAGTTTGCTGGTCCAAAGATTCATGAAGTCGATTTACTCACGATCAACTACACCAGTGGCACGACGTCGCGGCCTAAGGGCGTGATGATTACGCATCGCAATGCCTACATAAACACAGTCGGCACGCTCGTGCACGAGCATATGACCTGCTCGGATCGATATCTTTGG
>QHXE01000250.1 GCA_003222835.1 Acidobacteriota bacterium
CGAACCGCGCGCCGAGCATGAACAACTTTCAATCGCTGAGCGCGCGATCATCAAAGCCAGACAGGGCGTCGAACTGATCACCTCAGGCGAGACTACAGTAGTCGATGAGAATGGCGCCGAAGTTCCACGCGACGGCGAAACGGTCGGCGAAATTGTGGTGCGCGGCAACGTCGTGATGGCAGGCTATTACAACGATCCGGAAGCTACTGTCCAGGCTATGCGCGAAGGTTGGTTTCATACCGGCGACGCCGCGATTATTCA
>QHXE01000251.1 GCA_003222835.1 Acidobacteriota bacterium
CAGTGTTTCAACTCCGCCGTCCAATTAAGAATCACGGTCGGCGGCGCGGCCTTCGTTTCGCCGATCAGCGTACCAATCAGAAAGCGTTGCCCGTCGGGCGAAACGTCGTACTCGTGAAAATTTCCGGTTAAGCCCAGCATCCGTGTTTTGAAAAGGGCTTTTGGGGCGCTGAATTCAAATTCAGTTCCGCCTGTTTTCACGGCAGACGACATCATCTGTCCGTCGGCGGCGACAAAGAAGAGTTCGCTTCCATCGCGCCGCCAGACGGGAGCCGTGCCACCCGCCGTCGAGACACGCTTTTTGTCCGCGCCGAGTTTGCCGTCCGCCGAAAATGATTGCACATAGATTTCGTAATTGCCCGTTTCATCCGATGGGTAGGCAAGCCAGCGTCCGTCAGGCGAAAGCTGCGGAGTCTGTTCGTCGAATGGTGAATTCAATAGCTGATACTCTTTTTTTTCGCCGAACATTGGCAGCGCCCACATGTCCATCCGTGTTTTCACTCCCCGGTGTAAGTAAATGATGAAGCGTCCGTCGGGCGACCAATCGGCGGGAAAGTTCGCGCCCGAAATAAGAACTTCCGCTTCACCGGACCCGTTGGCGGCCTTCATCTCGAGACCGCCAAGTCCGGTATACGCGACGTGGCTGCCGTCCGGCGACCAGACCGGAATCTGGCTGAAAGTCGAAGTGATCCGAAGTCCCGTTCCCCTTTCTAAATCAATTACCCAAAGATTAAAATCCCTTTTCACCACGAGGCGTTTCCCGTCAGGTGAGAGGTGCGGATCTTGCCCGACAAAGACCTTGGCGGGCGCGTCAACCGTTCCGGTCTGCTTGCCTTCGCGGTCAAACCAGACGAGTTCATAATCGCGCTGCCATTTCCCCTGAAAAACCAGGACGCCGTTATCCGAAACAGAAAACCGCCGGCTACCGGGTTCATACACCTGTCCGGTGATAATAGGCATTGCATCACCCGCGAGCCTGAGCTTGGCGGCGTCAAAAGCCTGGGCGACGAGCGCATCATTGCGGATAAAAACCAGATAGCCTTGCGGCGCATAAACGAACGGCGAATCGTCCGGCACAATTTGTGTGATTTTCGATGAATCGAGCGAGCCTGCCCAAATGCCTTTCTGTTGCCGTTGGAAAAGAAAATGACGACCGTCGGGCAGGAAGTAAGGATAACGATGCGAGTTGATACCCGCGTCATCGGTGGGCGTCGCAGGCTTCGGCTCGCCGCCCTGCGCCGACACCTGCACGAGTGTCGTGCGGTAGTCGGGAGCGAAGACTATGACGCCGTCTTTGCTCCAACTGCCTCCGACAATTCGCGCCACGTCGCACAACATCTGTGCGCTGCCGCCCGCAATGTCTGAGCGTTTCAGCTTGCCGTTTGATCCGTAGGCGACTGAACGACTGTCGGGCGACCAGAAAGGCTCTAACGCATTCTCCGAGCCGGGCAAAACCTTCGCTTCCAGCGTATCGAGATTGCGGACGTACAGCATGTTCTTATTGTCCGCAGACGTGGCGGTGAAAGCGATCTTCTTACCATCGGGCGAGATGGTCGCCGCGTCCGGCTGCGTATTGTTGAAAGACAGTTCCAGCGGAGGATTGAAAGTAAGCCACAGGGCGCGTGCCTCGCTCGAGGAACGATTTGAAAAATAGAGCGGCCCCAACAAAAGCAGCGCTAGGCCCAAAGCGCCTGCCATAGCCTGTGATCGTGGGCATCGTCGCTGTTTGGCCGGAGATGGTAGCGCTCCCTGAAAGACTCTCGATCGCAAACGCCAAGTCGCGCGCGGAATGAAAGCGCTCGGCAGGATTTTTTTCCAGACAGTGACGAACGACGCGTTCGAGCGCGGGGGAAACAGTTTTATTAGTCTCGGAAAGATCCGGCGGGTCTTCGCGCAAGATAGCGCTCATCGTCTCGGCCATTGAGTCGCCGCGAAACGCGCGCCTGCCCGAAAGCATCTCGTAAAGAATTGCGCCGAAGGAAAAGATGTCGGAACGATGATCGGCCGGTTGTCCTTTCAACTGTTCGGGCGACATGTAACCCATCGTGCCCATCACAGTGCCGGGATCTGTGTTGACTTTGCGAGTGGGAACTTCAGTCTGTGATGGCACGCCGTCACTCGCGGAAGTTAGTTTAGCGAGACCAAAATCAAGAATCTTCACGCGACCATCGTCGGTGATGAAGATGTTGTCGGGTTTGATATCACGATGCACGATGCCTTTCTCGTGCGCCGCTGCGAGTCCTTGGGCGATTTGCAGTGCGTAGTCAGTCGCTTTGCGTTGTGGCAACGCGCCGCTGACCATCCGCTCGCGCAGCGTCTCGCCTTCTAACAACTCCGAGACGATATAGGGCGCGCCTTGATGCGTGCCGATGTGATAGATGCTGAGGATGTTTGGATGATTAAGCGCGCCCGCTGCCTGGGCCTCTTGCTCAAAGCGACGTAGCCGTTCGCTGTTTTCTGAAAACGCAGCAGGCAAAACTTTGATCGCGACGTCACGACCGAGCTTCGTATCGCGCGCGCGATAAACTTCGCCCATGCCACCTTCGCCGATCTTGGAGACGATTGTGTACTGCGCGATCGTTGTGTTGGGGGAAATGCTTTCGCTCATACGCGGCTGGTTTTTTCCACAGACTCCGTCACGTGCTCAGTGTTTCAACTCCGCCGTCCAATTAAGAATCACGGTCGGCGGCGCGGCTTTCGGTTCGCCGATCAGCGTCCCGATCAGAAATCTTTGACCGTCGGGCGAAACGTCGTATTCGTGGTAAATGCCACCCTCTAACGACAATGTTCGGGTTTTGAAAAGCGGTTTCGGCGCGGTGAATTCAAATTCCGTCCCGCCAGTCTTCACTGACGAAGCCATCATCTGCCCGTCGGCGGCGATGAAAAAGAGTTCGCTGCCGTCGCGTCGCCAGACGGGGTATCTGCCGCCCGCGGTCGAGACGCGCTTTTTGTCCGCGCTCAGTTTGCCGTCCGCCGAAAATGACTGGACGTAGATTTCGTAATTGCCCGTTTCATCGGATGAATAGGCAAGCCAGCGTCCGTCGGGCGAAAGCTGCGGGTTCTGCTCGTCGAACGGCGAATTCGACAACTGATATTCTTTCCTGTCGCCAAACGTCGGCAAGGCCCACAGATCCGTGCGCGTCTTGACGGCGCGCTCCATGAAAATAATGAAACGACCATCGGGCGACCATGCCGCGGGAAAGGCGGTTCGCTGAACAAGAATCTCGGCATCGCCGGAGCCGTTGGCAGCTTTCACTACGATGTTGTTGCCGTTGTTATATGCGATGCGGCTTCCGTCCGGCGACCAGACCGGCATCTGACTAAACGTCGAAGTTATTCGCAGTCCGGTTCCCTTTTCGAGATCGACGACCCAAAGATTCGAGTCTGCCCCGGCGGGACTAATTGTCTTTCTCACAACCAGGCGTTTCCCGTCGGGTGAAAGCATCGGGCTTTGCCCGACGCTGACCTTCATCGGAGCATCAATCGCTCCCGTCTGTTTCCCGGTACGGTCGTACCAGACGAGCTGATAATCTCGCTGCCACTGTCCCTGCCAAACCAGAACGCCGTTGTCCGAAACAGAGAACCGCCGAACACCGGGATGGTTTCTCCCGCCGGTAATGATTGGTATCGGCTCGCCGGTCAGCGCAAGTTTTCCCGCGTCGAAAGCCTGAGCCACCAGCGCGTCATTTTGTAAAAATATCAGCCAGCCCGGCGGGGCGTAGAGCGCCATCCCTCTGACGTCGCCAATTTTTTTGATCTCCGGCGAATCGAGCGAGCCTGCCCAGATGCCTCCCGTCCGATGTAAAAGAAAATGACGACCGTCTGGCAGAAAGTAAGGAAAGCGATGCTCTAAATCATCACCTTCGGTCTGCATATTCACCGGCTTCGGCTCGCCGCCATGCGCCGCCACCTGCATGAGCGTCCTCCGATAGCCCGGAGCAAAGACGATGATGCCGTCTTTGTTCCACGTCCCTCCGATCAAGCGAGGGGAATCGCACAGCACCTGCGCGCTGGCGCCCGTCAGATCGGAGCGTTTGAGCTTTCCGTTGGATCCGTAAGCTATTGATCGGCTGTCGGGCGACCAGAATGGCTCTAAGGCGTTCTCGGAGCCTGGCAGAAGTTTTACTTCCGCCGAATCGAGGTCGCGGACATAGAGCAATTTCTTTCCATCCGCAGATGTGGCGGTAAAGGCGATCTTCTGACCGTCGATAGATATAACAGCAGCATCCGGCTGCGTGTCGTTAAAGGCGAGTTCAGGCGGTGGAGTGAAAGTAAGCCGCGCGGCGCGTGTCTCCGGTCCGGAACGGTTTGACAAATAGAGCGCGCTTAAGGCAATCAGCGCCAGAGTGAGAGCCGCGACGGCGATCCATGGTAGGCGAGCACGCCACGCTGACCTGTTCGTCTCGGCAACTGCGACGCTCGCGGCTGACATCAGCTCTCGCCCGAATGAACTTGTCGTTGGTTGGCCCAAGGCCTCCAGAGCAAAACTGAGATCGGCAGTTGATTGAAATCGGCGCTCAGGTTTCTTTTCCAGACAGCGATTGACGATCCGCTCGAGCGATGGATTGATGTTCGGATTTGACGTGCGTAATTCTTCCGGCTCTTCCTTCAGAATCGCCGTCATGGTTTCCGCCATCGTTTCACGCCGGAAGGCACGGCGGCCGGTGATCATTTCGTGCAGGATCGCACCGAACGAAAAAATATCGGAACGATGATCCGCCGTTTGACCACGCACTTGCTCAGGCGACATGTACCCGACCGTACCGATCACCATTCCCGGATTCGTCAGCACTTTGCGCGTGGCGTCCTCAGAAATATCGGGGTTCGTCGACTGCGATGACGTGGTCAGCTTTGCGATACCGAAGTCGAGAATCTTTACGCGCTCGTCTTTGGTGATGAAGAGGTTCTCCGGTTTCAGATCGCGATGGACGATTCCTTTGTCATGCGCCGCGGCCAGCCCACTGACGATCTGCTGCGCATAGTCGATCACCTTGCGCAGCGGGAGTTGGCCCTGATCCAAACGATCACGCAACTCTTCGCCTTCGAGCAGTTCCGAGACTATATAGGGGGCGCCATTATGCGTGCCGATGTGATAAATGCTGAGAATGTTTGGATGATTGAGGGCGCCGGCGGCTTGCGCTTCCTGCTCAAAGCGACGCAGCTATTCGCTGTTCTCTGAAAAGGCGGCAGGCAAAACTTTGATCGCTACATCGCGACCAAGGAGCGTGTCGCGCGCCCGCCAGAC
>QHXE01000252.1 GCA_003222835.1 Acidobacteriota bacterium
CGCGAGACTCTTGCGCGCGAGAAAGTAACCGCCCAGCGAAGCAACCAGCAGAACCAGAGGAACGCCGGCAAAGAAGTCGCGCCGCAAACGTCGCAGACCTCCTTCAATTACGTTGAGAGATTCGGCGACCACCGCGAAGCCGAATGGATTGTTGTAATTCTTTGAGAGGGGCACGACCGCTACCCGAACACCGAGACTTTCGCTTTCAAGAGTTCTGGAAACCACAAAGCCAACGCTGCGCAGCCGCGCTTCGTTGAGGGTTGTGGCCGAAAGAGTTAGCGGATGTCCAACGAGATTGCTCGATTGTGCTACTACTCGCCCTTCTGTGTCGACCACCTCGACGTAGCGATTCGGAAATACCATCTGGGCCAGCACGACCTCGTTGGCTTTGTCAATCGATCCTTCTTCCTCCAACTCCTGCATGTAGGCGCTGGCTACAGTTTCCGCGGTCGAGCGCAGCGACTCGTCCTGTCGTTCATAGAAGATGCGCGCAGCCGCATAGTAAACCAGCAGCGCAAAGGCGACGAGCGATACTGCTAAAACGCTCGCGTACCAAAGGGTCAATCGTGTGCGAACGGAATCAAACATTTCATTGACACCGCTCCCTTTCCGTTTGGGAGAGGGCCGGGGTGAAGCCCTACGTGCAAACCAGCCCTTTTAGTTTTTCCTGTCTTCTCAGGAATCCCCAAATAAAAAGGGTGTTCTTAAGTTGATGGGTCTTGGCTATGTCCTCACCCTACCTTCTCCCAAAGGGAGAGACCTTTTAATCACATTAGAAACTCCAGGCCAGCGTGACGCCGTAATCGTGCGCGTGCCGATTGTATTGAGGCACGATGAGCGGCCAGTGCCTCGCCCGATCAACCAATTCTTCTTCGTCGCCACCGGAATCGGAACTTTTACGATGGCGCGCATGATAGACGTAGCGACCGATGCCGTACCCCATCGCGCTGCCGACCAGGACGTCTGAAAGATAATGGTTACGGCTGGTAAAGCGAGCGAGGCTCACCGCGCTCGCGATTCCATAAGCGCCAATTTGCACCAGAGGGTGATCGTGGTATTCGTTGGCGATTACGGTAGCCAGCGACCACGCTTCAATGCTGTGACCCGACGGAAATGAAGAGCCTCGCTCGAAAAACTCACTTCGCTCTCTCCCGGCAAGCGGACGAGCACGCTGCGTGATTTCTTTGAGTGCTGTCACCACGATGGCACTATCGATCAGCGCTTCGGCGCCGAGCAGTCCGGTCTCGCGCGCCCGATCGTCATGCTTGGCTCTCCCAATTAAATAGAACGTTGCAGCAGCGCCGGCAACGCCATAAGTTGAGCCCGCATAGCTAATAATTCGGCTCGCATTCAATTGGTTGTGAAACTCGCCGATTTCGTCTCCGGTGCGGCGATCGGTGGCGATGAGCGCCGCCGTTCCCAGACCAAGCGGCACCGTCCAACGCGAGTCTCGACCGTGAAGATGAAATGGCGAAGTCCAGATCGCTTTTTGATCAGCTAGAACGTTTTTAAAGAACTGTCGTTCAAGCGTCGGAGTCGCCGCCGGCTTCGGAGTTGGCGAAGGAGTCGGCGTGGGTGTCTGCGCGTGCGCGATGTAAGTGGGCGACAAGAAAATGCCGCAGGAAATTATGCCGAAGAGGCAAATCGTCATTCTGTTACTTCTCATATTTCCGCCTTCTGTTTTGCTTTGATTTTCGCCGCAGGAATTATTCGGGTATTAGTTCATGCCGGCTTACGTCTGACCAGACTATACACGGTCGGCGTCACCACAAGCGAGAGCACCAGCGCCATCGTTAATCCGCCGATGACACCGATGGCCAACGGTTGCAAAAGCTCTGCGCCCGCTCCCAGCGCCAAAGCCAGCGGCAACATGCCGAGCATCGCGGCCAAAGAAGTCATCAACACCGGCCGAAAGCGTCGGCGCCCAGATCGCAGCAACGCCTCCTCTAGCGTGTCTCCGGCTTTAAGATGATCTTCGACGGCATCGAGCATCAGGATTCCATTCTTGGCCACGATGCCGACTATCATGATCATGCCCATCATTGAAACCACGTTCAGCGTCTTCCCCGTGACGAACAATCCCAGCAGCACGCCGCCCAGCGCGAGCACCGCGCCAGCCACAATCGCAATCGGATGAGCGAAGGAACGAAACTCGATTAGTAGAGTTATGAAGACGAGCACGACCGCCAGCACCAGCGAAATCAAAAGCTCGCGAAAGCTCGACTGCTGCTGCTCATAAAGACCGCCGTATTCAATCGTCATTGCGGCAGGCAGTTTGACCTCTCTGGGCAGGACAGTTTTGATCTCATCAATCGCGGTGCCAAGGTCCTTGCCTTCGAGACGGCCGGTAACCGCAACGTTCTGCCGCAGGTTCTCGCGCGCGATCTCAGCCTGGCCTTTGTCATAGGCGATGTCGGCAACTTGATCCAGTCGGAACAGCGTGCCGGTCGCCGAACGCACCTGTAAGCCACGCATCTTATCGAGCGAGGTGCGAAGCTCCGCGGGGAATATCACGCGCACTTTGATCAATCGATCTTGTTGCAGGATTTGCGAAGCGGCGTTGCCCGACATGGCCGTCTCGACCGTGTCCGCTATGTCCTTGGCCGTTATGCCGAAGCGCGACGCGCGCTGCGGATCGATGTTGAAAGTGATTGCCGGGCCACTGACGACGACGCCATTCTTGGTGTCAACCACGCCTCCGACTTTCTTGATGGCGGCCTCGACTTCATCAGCTTTTGCTTGCAATGCGGCGGCATCTTCGCTGAAAAGTTTGATCTCGATCGGCTCCGGCGAGCTGGTGAGATCGCCAATCATGTCCGGCAGAATATCGACGAACTCGATTTCCAACGACGGTTCCGATTCTTCAATCTCCTTGCGCAGCTCATTCTTCACCTCGTCGGTCGCGCGCTTGTGTCCGGGCTTGAGCTTGACGGCGAAGTCGCCGCGATTTGGCTCGGTCACAAACAGACCGAGTTCCAGGCCCGTGCGTCGTGAATAGCTTTCGATTTCCGGAGTCTTCATCAGCAACTCTTCAACGTGCTGGAGCAGGCGATCCGTTTCCGCGAGCGACGAGCCGGGCGGCGCCCAGTAGTCGAGCACGAAAGCGCTCTCGTCAAATTCCGGCAGGAACTCAGAGCCGAGCGCGCGATAGAGCAGAAACGAGCCCACGATCACGCCGGCGATAACGACGATCACAATCCAACGATTGGCGAGTGCGTGCTTCAAGAGCCATTCGTAGCGGCGAATGATTGCGCGAAG
>QHXE01000253.1 GCA_003222835.1 Acidobacteriota bacterium
CTCACCTTGAATGTCAATTTCAGCAATGCGCGTCAATGGCCCTTCTTCGACATTGAAGGTAATGATCAAATTGTCCTGCGTAGGAGAGATGCCTTGCAGCACCGTTGCGTGAGCACGACGGTAACCGAAATCCCGCATGTGCGATTCGATTGTGCGCCGGTCTTCTTCCAGCAGAGCGTTGCTCGTGAACCCGCGTCCGTAACCACCGAGGAAAGGAATGAAGGCGAATGCGCTGGCCTTCTTCGATTTCAGTTCCGGCTCAACATCGGCAAAGGTCAACTTATTGGTCCCGGTAATACGAATCTCCGTCAATTTTAAGCGCCGGTTAAGAGTGACGTCATAGACAACTTTGACCGTGTGATCGTTCAGATTAGTCGGATTCAGATTTTGACAAGTTTCATTTGTGCCATTATCAACAGTGCTCGGCGTTGGTGGCGTAACGGTGCACAGCGGAGTAACTTCGGAAAAGAAATAACCTTGTTCCTGAAGCTGATTGCGCACGCGGCGCCCACCTTCTTCGAGCACCGAAATGTCCATGTTTCCCTCGCGCTTGATCGGCAGTAATTGCAATTGCTTCTTCTCACTTGGAGTGTAATTTCTGAAACTGACATCGACCTTCGGCCCAATAGTTCCTTTCAAGCTAATGTTGATTTCGTTCTGATCCGAATCGAATCGGACTTCAGGATCTTCAAGTTGCGGCGCCAGATAGCTCTTGGCAATCAGTGCCTGGCGAACCCGGTTCACATCTTCTCCCAGCAGGTCGCGCGTGAACGGCGCCCCGGGTTGAAGCTTCAGGGTTGGCTTTACGGCGCTGACAACGTCAAGTCCCATGATCGTGAACGTGCCGAGGTGTGCTTGTTCGCCTGGCGTGATCGTATAGACCACAATCCGCCGAGTGCCCGTCGCATCCGTAGGATCTGGTTCTTCCGAGTGTTCGACCGTGGCTTTGTAATAACCTCGATCGCGGAGATAAGCCTGAATTTCGTCGGCGTTGCGTTCAATTGCCTGCACCGAAAATCGGCGGCCGGGCTCGAGCAGATTCAGACGCGCGCGGATTTCGTCTTTGGCAATTGAGGCAGTGAGTGGAATGACCGTTAGACTCACTCCGGCGATGACAATCTGTCGCTGGACAACGAAGCGAACTCGGACCGGAGCGCTGCGGCCTGTCCCAACTTCAGTGATTTCCACACGCCCGGAAGCGACGCGGCCGGAAGCGAAAAGGTCTTGCAGCGATTGGTGCGCTTTCACCGCCGAGTATTCGCCGCCGGCAACGATCTTCAAGAGGGATTGAAACTCAGCTTGGGCAGTTGGATCAGGCGGAGAGCCTTCGAAAGTCACTTCGACCGCAGCCACCGGGCGTCCTTCGTAATCGCCGATCTGAGCGAGGGTGCTGACATACGCGCAGAGCAAAATGCCCGCGATGACAAGAAGACGAGAAGATATCACTCTGATATTGTCTGCCACCAGGATAATTATTGCTCGGGTTAAATTTTCGTCTTTAAAGGTTCTGTCAGAAAATCCCAAAGGGATGCGATGTTTATAGAAATAATTCTAGTGATTGAATGTGGGAGCCCATTTATGGGCGCAATGGAAATCGGTCCCACTCCTAAAGGAGTATTCAACCATCGCACTGTTCTTTCGTTCTATAAACATTCCACCGCTACGCGGTTTTTTTCGACGAGTCCTTCAGGCGAACAATCCTTTCGTACCCTAAACTTTCCCGCTAGAGCCGGCACTTCGAACGCAAACTTCAAAATCTCTTCCTGAATCTAATCTCGAAACTGTAATTATTATTCCGCGTGCTCAAATTTCTGGTCGAACCCTGCTGATACTCGGCAACAAAAGACATACGATTCGACAAGCGATACTCGACCAAGAACACCATGTTCGGGTCTGACGCGATGTTCGTTGAATACGTAATCGTTAAGTCCTTACTGATTCGCCGTGCAGCCGTCAGACGCGCCGTCGGTGTCGAGCCGGCGCCAGCGACGACCGGACTGATTTCCAATCGACTCAATCCGAAAAGTTTATTTGTAGCTCGCGAGATCGGCGCGTTAATCAGAGCGTCTGTCAACAAGCTCGCCGCCGTGCCCAATCCCGATTGCGCCAAGACCGACGTGCTGGTATCGGTCGAACTCAATGTGCCTGTCAAAATCAAAGACACCACGTCCGCCTGTGGCAGCGCCGGCTCCGAGCTGACGTTGGTCTGCGGCTGCGAAAGCGGACCTTCGATCGACGTCGTCACGCGATAACCGCGAATCACGGCCTGCGCTTCGATGTTCAGAGTAGGATCGGCGCCCCGCCGCGCGGGAAAATAAACCAGGCCGCGTGTGATCTCGTAAGGGTTATTGCGAAAGTTCAGAGTGCCGCGCGTGGCTGTGATGCGGCCTTCGATGACGGGATCCTTGACTGGACCATTGAGCTCCACTGACAGCGAAGCCACGACATCGCCGAGATTGTTACGCATGACCAGCGCGTTGCGTCCTTCGACGCGCAGTTTGTCGAACACGGCGGTCTCGGCAAATTTGAATTCACCGCCCTCTTCGATCGAAGCCTGCGGGCGCTGATTAATCAAATCGGCCAGCTCGATGTCCTTGGTGTATTCCGTGCGATGTACCTGAACATTGCCGCGAATGAACTGGATTTTCGGATTGCCGCGCAGCTCAAGATCGGCAGTAACCGTCGAGCGAAAGTCCTGAGGGTAATTGAGCGTCACCTTATCGCCATGAATGTTAAAGAGGAATTGCGAGACTGAGAAGCCTGCGAGCTGGGCGCCGCCGGTAGCAGTTACTTTCCCGCCGCCTAGCGTGCCTTCAAGTTTTTCGATTTGCGCCTGGCGCGCGTTGAAGAGAACTACGCCCTGCAGATTTGCCAGTGTGATTCGCTGATCGCCAAGCAGGACG
>QHXE01000254.1 GCA_003222835.1 Acidobacteriota bacterium
GTGACGACGTCGATCGAAGGTCCGCTTTCGCAGCCGCAGACCAACGTCAGCTCGGAACCCGCGCTGCCACAGGCGGACGTGGTGTCTTTGATTTTGACGGGCACCTTGACTTCGACCGATACCAGCACGTCGGTCTTGGCGCAATCGGGATTGGGCACGGCGGCGAGCTTGTTGACAGACGCTCTGATTAACGCGCCGATCTCGCGAGCTACAAATAAACTTTTCGGATTGAGTCGATTGGAAATCAGTCCGATCGTCGCCGGCGCCGGCTCGGCACCCACGGCGCGTCTGACGGCTGCACGGCGAATCACCAAAGACTTAACGATTACGTATTCAACGAACATCGCCTCGGACCCGAACATGGTGTTCTTGGTCGAGTATCGCGTGTCGAATCGTCTCTCTTTCGTTGCCGAATACGAACAAGGTTCGACCAGAAATTTGAGCACGCGGAATAATAATTACAGTTTCGAGATTAGATTCAGGAAGAGATTTTGAAGTTTGCGTTCGAAGTGCCGGCTCTAGCGGGAAAGTTTAGGGTACGAAAGGATTGTTCGCCTGAAGGACTCGTCGAAAAAAACCGCGTAGCGGTGGAATGT
>QHXE01000255.1 GCA_003222835.1 Acidobacteriota bacterium
TAAGGTTTTCGCGAAGGGACACGTCGTTCAATACTTTATCCACTTCGGCCCTGCTCTGTTTCGCTAGATCGAGCAGATCGGGCGCCATTTTTCTCTTGTAGCCATCTTTCGTAAGCTCCCGCATCCGTTTCAAGTCGGGGTCGTCGGGATTCAGCGAGGCCAGTTCTGCGATCGGCAACTGAGGCTGTGCCTCCTCTATATCGCAACCCCAAATGACATCCTCGTTTGATCCAGCAAATGTACGAACATCGCTTAGTTCTCGTTTGGTCCAAAGTCCCATGACGTCTGGGCCCTTTCCGACAGGCACGAATTCGAGCTGGTGAGCGGCCCAAGGACTGACCTCTGCTGCTATATGCCGGTATCCCTCCTTCCACATCACTGGCCAAAGCGTCGTCAAGAGTTTGGGAATTTCATTATCCCCATGCACTTCTCCCAACAAGAAGAAGTCATTCTTGCTGGCTTCATCAAAAAGAAACTCTAGCCCATCAGTTTCCAGGTCCTGCTGATGGGCCGTTAGAGCAGTTAGTATGGGATCGTCACCCTGTGGACCTTGCGGGACGGTGTCGCGACTACGACGATGCTCACGCAAAGAATCAACCATGAGGGGCGCCGGCACATATATCTTCCAATACGTTTCTTTATTCCTCTTTGTTCCCGGACCGGCTACGAGCAAGAAAACTGGGGTCTGCATCTGGATGGTCGATTCGGAAGTAATCCAGTTGGGCATCGTGCGGATAAGTCCCGGGACATGTGAAAACAACAGAAGTTGCGGGCGAATCTTGCGACGCAGCGCTCCCGCTGCACCAATTATGGGATGTCGCTGTCAGGTATTGATGGTAAGCTCGGTCCTGACCGGAGGTTCCCATGGACACATCTCCTTCTTCGGTTCGCGTCAGCGAGACCCAAGCACAGAGCGAATCAGTGATGAGGCTAGTGGAGATCTCTGCAGGGTATTGGTTGCCGCGAGCTTTGCACGTGGTAGCTGATCTCGCAATCGCAGACGCACTGGATCATGAGCCACGGTCCGCAGCCGATCTTGCCAAGAAGGTCGGAGTTGAGGCTGACGCTTTGGATCGAGTACTGCGTTTGCTTGCTTCGCATGGCGTATTCGATCGGCGTAGCGGTAAATACGCGCACAACGCGCTCTCTCGTGCACTGCGCAGCGACCATCCGCAATCAATGCGCGCCTATGTACGGCTTGTTGGGCTTCCCGTGTTCTGGAAGAGCTGGGGAGCACTTGAGCAGGTAGTGCGCAGCGGCAAGCCTGCGGTGAGCGACATTTTTGCGTATTTTAGAGAGCATCCGCAAGAGACGGAGATCTTCGATGCGGGCATGAAGTCGAAGGCGCAGAGCGTTATTTCGCCAGTTCTTGCAGCGTATGATTTCTCCATCTTCGACACGATTGGTGACATCGGCGGCGGCCTGGGACATTTGCTCCAGGCCGTACTCAAGTCGGCACCGGAATTGCGCGGTGTTCTGTTTGACCAGCCGCATGTCCTCGAGCGTGTGGGGGTCGACGAAACAATCACCGGTCGATTGGTTTTGCAAGGCGGCGACTTCTTTCGCGGACCGCTGCCACGCTGCGATGCCTACGTCGTTATGGAGGTGCTGCACGATTGGACCGATGAGCGGTCGCGGCAGATCCTCCAGCAGATTCGGAAAGCCGCGCCCGACAAAGCCAAGCTGTTAGTGGTCGAGACCGTTCTGCCTAATGAAAGCGCGTGGTCAGCTGGCAACGGCGAGCACTTCGGCAACCACCTCGATATCAACATGTTGGTGCTTACCGGCGGACGCGAGCGCACCCCAGATGAGTTTGCGAACCTATTCGCGGACTGCGGGTGGCAGCTCGCCCGGGTGATCCCAACATCAAGTCCGTACTCGATCGTGGAGGCGGTGACGGACTAGCTGGCCTCATGAGTGGAGGGCGCGAGAAACCCGCGAGAAGCATTCAACTTGCCTGGTAAGTTTTCGCCAGCACGCAACGGTCACTGCTAGCGTTTGTCGGTACCAATCCGACGGACGAACCGATAACTTCCAGCTTGCCTCACTCGGGAGCGAGTGCCTTGGGGGCGCGGTTGTACCCACGTCAGAAACGAACATCTTGACCGACTCGCCCGTCCCCCTGATCCGGCAGAATCATCGCGGAACAATCACTTAGCCTGACTCGTATTCAGGCAAGGGGCGACTGCCCAGACCCGGCCTGCCCATTCGGTTAAGGATCTGACGCATATGTTTTTGCATGAACTACGAATTCCTCTTCGTCATTTGCTGAAGTCGCCCGGCTTCACGATCGCGGCCGTGCTGATGCTCGCGCTGGGAATCGGAGCCACGACCGCCATTTTCTCTATCGTGGAAGGCGTGCTGCTGCGTCCGTTGCCATTCCCGCATCCCGAAAGGCTGGTAGCGCTGTCTGACATCTTGCAAGGAGGCAACGGCGAGGCGGGCGTCACGGCTCCCGATATTCGCGCCTACACGCGGGACACGCACAGCTTCGAGGCTCTTGGTGGGTATCAACCGGTGGGTTACGAACTGTCGGGCATTGGAGAGCCAGCGCAGGTGAATGCGGCTCGGATGTCAGGCGGGGTGTTTCCAGCCCTTGGGGTCGCGCCTCTGATGGGCCGATTCTTTACGCAGCAGGAGGATGACCGATACGAGCAGGTAACAGTCGTCAGCTACACGCTCTGGCGGAGCCGACTGCACGGCGATGCGCACGTATTGGGAACTAAGATTTTACTGGATCGCAAGCCCTACGTCGTGATCGGGGTAATGCCGCGAGATTTTGAATTCCCCCTGGTGCCGGGACACCTGAACAACAGTGAGCTGTGGGTTCCAATGAGCTTCACCGAACAGGAACTCACGACCGGAGCGGCATCCTGGAACTTCGCCATGGTGGGACGGCTTAAGGCAGGAATCACGGCAGCGCAAGCGCAGAGCGATGCGGAGCGCGTTGCCCGGGAGACGATGCGCAGCTACCCCCCGTTCATGTCGAGTCTGCGCATTCAGGCTGTGGTGCGCTCTCTCCATGAACAGACCGTTGAGCAGGCTCGCCAACTCGTACAAACGCTGTTTCTGGCCACCATGGTTGTGCTGCTGATCGCCTGCGCCAACCTTGCTGGACTGCTACTAGTCCGCGGTCTCCGTCGTCGGCGCCAGATCGCGCTACAGATGGCCATGGGAGCACCCGCTGGTACGCTGCTGCGCGAGGCGGTACTCGAAAGCCTTTTGCTGAGTTTTACCGGGGGCGTGTTCGGTGTGGGTCTGGCGGCTATCGCGCTGCGAGTGGGCGTGAGCCTGCTGCCTGAAACGCTGCCTCGTATTCAGGAAATCAGACTCGACGGGCAGGTGGTGCTGTTCGCAATCGTGCTATCGGCGCTGACCGGCATCGTTTGCGGACTGGCTCCGGCCTTCGCCGCTTTGCGGACGAGCGTCAACGAGACCCTTAAGGAAGGGGGGCGCACGGGCACGGTGAGCGGAGGGCATGTGTGGCTTCGCTCCGCGTTGGTGGCTAGTGAAATCGCCATCGCACTGGTGCTGTTGGCGGCTTCGCTTCCGCCCGGACCATGTCCTCACGGCTTCCTACTCGCTGCCGCAAAAACAATACGCAACCCAACCAGCGGTGGATGAGTTCAATCACGAACTGATTCGCCGTCTTCGGCAGCTTCCCGGCGTGAGGTTTGCGGGGCTGACCTCGTTCCTGCCGGCTTCGGGCGGCAACAGCAATACTGTATTCGACGCGGAAGGCTATGTCGCATCCAAGAGCGCCGGAATGAATCTCGCCACGCAGGTGACGGTGGAGGGTGACTATCTGCAGGCGATCGGTGTTCCGCTTCTGTCTGGGCGTTATTTCACCGCAGCGGACACAGCGGACACGCAACTGGTGGCAATCGTTAACCACAAGCTCGCCGAGCACTGCTGGCCCGGTTCGGGCCCGGTCGGCAAGCGTCTGCGCCTGGGGTTGCAGGAAACGAAGATACCGTGGCTGACGGTTGTG
>QHXE01000256.1 GCA_003222835.1 Acidobacteriota bacterium
CCTCCTGTTCCTGGTGAATCTGGTTAAAGCCATGTCCCGTTTCGTGGCAGGCGCTGCGCATGAAGGCCCGCGGCACCAGTCGCTGCTTCTTGTCCGCCGCCGTTCCGAAGCTGGTAGGGTTGGACGTGTCAGTGTGCGGATATCCGACATCGCTAAAACTGGCCACGCCTTCGCGCGGTGTTCCGATAGTGTCGTACATCACGCCGCGACCGCATCCCATCTTCGCCGGCACCACCACCAGGTGCATATGCCATTCGGCATCAAGATTGGTGGCGGGGTCGCGCACGGTCAGCATCAACGCATGCAAGTCGGCAGGAGACCAGCAGTTCGTCGCAGTGACGCCGGCGGGTACTGGTACGTTCGTCTGATCGTACTTGACGGTCACATCCCAACCAGCCGTCGCGTAAGTGGTCCTGATATCTTCGGTGCCGCCGCCGGAAATTGCAGGGACCGGTTGCGGCGCAACTGCGCCGGTGAGCGTGTCGACTTCCACTTTGGCTCTACGGAAGAAGCTGGAAACCCAACCCATCGAGAACGATCCTTTATCCACCCCGCCTTCAAACAGCCTGCCCTCGAAATAGGGGCCGGCGAATCCGAAAGGAGGAGGCACGGGGTGTAGCACAATCGTCACGGTTCGCGATCCGGGCGCCGGGGGAAACGTGCCGTTAAACTGTCCCGCCGGCGGTTGAGTATAGACATACTCCTGCGCCGTCAGAGTCAGCGCGCATTGTCCGGGGGGCGCGAAGATTGGACTCGTCTGAATATTGGTGACCTTGAGGTACGAGTAGTATTTGTTTCGCGGGTAGATGGGAATATTGAGTAAGATCGGAAAGATCGAAATCGACGTTGGCGGCGTTTTGAGGGACGCACCGCCCGCTGTAGCCACCTGAGGCTTAAGCGGTGTTGGCCCTATCGGCGTCACCGGGATGATTAGGTTCAGAAAGCGATAGAGATCCCCGCTAATCGTCGTTGTCCCCCCGGACTTATCAACCCGCATAGTGCCGTTGAAAACATTAAATCCAACGGGCTTGTAAGTAATCCGGTAACATCCCGCTTTCAAATTTATGATGCAGACCGGAAAAGGCGGCAACGGCGGGATTGCGATGGGTGAAGTTGCAGGTGCCGTGGCTGGTGCAGCAGCTCCGCCCGCTTCCGACAATGGTTCCGACATGGGAACAGGCCCGCCTGCGCCCGCACTGGTTTCTGAATGACCATGATCTGGCTCTGACTCTTCGTGAGAGCCCGCTATGTCGTGTGGCATGATTGTTTTTCTCCTTTTGCGTCTCGTGAGCGTTATCGTTGACAAAACCCGGGACTCGGTGCCCGGAGGTGGAAAGCCTGGCCGCGAAAACCGGAAACCTTGACGCGCCAGCGTCTGTCTTCCTCGATCAAGTACTACTCGATCCGCTGGTATTTGAACTCGCACCCATCCCGGTCAGTGAATGTCAGCACATCACCCGACAGCGAGAATTCATAAGGTACTTGTTCATCAGTGGCGATCTGAATCTGCACCCTGTCTGAGTCAATGACCGCGTAACCACCTGCGTCCCACAGAATGAAATTCTGACCGGGTCCCTTCTTGCCGAGAAACCGGGGGTGCTCGTGGAATTCAATTTCATCGGGATAATGCTTATCGCATTCTCCCTTCGAAATCTTTTTCCATTTGCCGGTAAGGTTCATGTCTTGCCCGGATGAAAAACTGCAAAAAAGAAGATAGAAATTGTTAACCAACGATGGCTGCTGATAATTCTTCGGCGCCTGCCGTTCGGTAAGCGACAAGGAACCCAGAGTCACCAAGAAAGGTTGGCGCTTGGGAGTCTGCTAAATGTAGGCTCTTAGGACCGACCTGATATTGTTTATGGGCAAGACGATAATCCATCTGGCTTCTTTTCGTCAACAAAATTTTGTGCATTGACGGACGTGCTTGAAAAACCTCCCGAAACCGTGCAGTAACGCGAGCCCCATTGCTACATTCCACGGCGTTAGGTAAGATTCGCGGAGACCTAAACTTCAAATGATCAAGACCGTCGAATGGACCAACGAAGGCGTGCGGATGCTGGACCAGCGTCTGCTGCCAAACGAAGAGAAGTATCTGACGCTGCGCTCATATGAAGAAGTCGCCGATGCAATCAAGAAGATGGTAGTTCGCGGCGCGCCGGCGATTGGGGTCTCGGCAGCGATGGGGCTCGCGCTCGGAGCCAGCCAATCAGTGGGAACGTCGGTGGCCGATTTAGACTACGATTTCGACTTCATGTGCAAGGTCATGGCGGCGACGCGGCCAACTGCGGTGAATTTATTCTGGGCCATCGAACGCATGCGTCGCGCGCTCGGTAAGGCAAAGACCGGGACTTCCGACGTGGAACAAGTTAAGCAGCGACTCGTTGACGAAGCCCTCGCAATTTTTCAGGAAGACATCGAGTCGAATCGCGCGCTGGGACGCTTTGGCGCGGAATTGATTCCGGATGGCGCAACAGTGTTGACGCATTGCAACGCCGGCGCGCTGGCGACGGCGGGCGACTACGGCACGGCGCTCGGCGTGATTCGCGGTGCAATCGATGCCGGCAAACGCGTGGCGGTGATTGCCGACGAGACGAGGCCATTTCTGCAAGGTTCGCGTCTGACAGCTTGGGAACTCAGCAAAGACAACATCCCGGTAACGATTATTACTGACAACATGGCCGGCCATGTGATGAAGCAAGGCAAAGTAGACTGCGTGATTGTGGGCGCGGATCGCATCGCTGGCAATGGCGACACCGCGAACAAGATCGGCACTTACATGGTTGCCGTACTTGCCCACCAACACCAGATTCCATTTTACGTTGCTGCCCCAATCTCGACGATCGACCTTGCGATAGCTTCCGGCGAAGGGATCCCAATCGAAGAGCGTGATGCGAAAGAAGTCACTCATGTGCGCGATCATCGGCTCGCGCCCGAAGGCGTCGATGTTCAGAACTTTGCCTTCGACGTTACCCCCAATGAATTAATCGCCGCGATCATTACGGATCGTGGCGTGGCCCGTTCCCCTTACGGTGAAAGCCTGGCGGCGCTGGTAGCCACCGGTGAGAGCGCCGTCGCCGCCGGTTGATCGGTCAAGCCGCTCGAGAAGGTGGATTGACAACCACGTGGTGGTTGAATGTTTATAGCCGGATCGATGGAGGTGAGCCGCGCATTCCTTTAGGAGTGCAATGCGGCCAGGCATTTCGAGCCACGGTCGTATTGAATTCTAAAGGAGTTCTGGGATTTGTTGTTTCGATGCCTATATCAATAAACATTAGCTCCTAGCGGAGTTACATCACACATGAATGTCAATCAGCAAACATTCTCTTTGCCCCAAGAGTTGGCCGCGGCTGTTGAGGCGGCGCTCGATAATTGGGACGCCGAAGACAGAGTCAGACGGTTATGGGCCCGAGATGCTTCGCTGTGGACTAACGGCGAAGAAGGCAAGTGGCTCGGCTGGCTGAGCATAGTCGATGAACAGCAAAGGAGCATACGTCGCTTTCCAAACTTCGCCCTCGAAATTAAAGACACTGGCTTCTCGAAGGTCTTGCTCCTGGGCATGGGCGGATCGAGTTTGTGTCCCGAAGTAATGAGTAAGTCATTCGGTAAGATCGAAGGATTCCCTGAGCTTCACGTCCTCGACTCGACCGATCCAGCTCAGATAAGAACGTTAGAAAACAAGATCGATTTGGCGAATACATTATTCATTGTTTCGAGCAAATCGGGCGCCACGCTCGAGCCGAATATCTTCAAACAATATTTTTTCGAGCGCGTAAAGCAAGTTGTCGGCCATGACGAAGTCGGGAACCGTTTCATCGCCATTACCGATCCCGGATCGAAGCTTCGCGAGGAGGCCGAAGCCGATCGCTTCCGCAAGATATTTTTGGGAGTACCGGGTATCGGCGGCCGTTACTCTGCGCTTTCTGATTTCGGTCTGGCGCCCGCGGGGCAATGGGAGTTGACGTCGCGAAGTTTTTGGATCGAACACGCGTCGCGGATAAGCAAGGGCGGGACAAGATTACCTTCATCGCTTCGCCCGGCATTCACGATCTCGGAGCGTGGCTTGAGCAACTGCTGGCAGAGTCGACGGGAAAGAACGGCAAGGGTTTGATTCCGGTCGACCGCGAGCCACCGGCATCGCCCGAGGCCTATGGCGATGATCGTATATTCATTTATCTAAGGCTCGATGACGATGCGGGTTCTGCGCCGGATGCAGCGATAGAGGCGATTGAAGACGCAGGCCAGCCGGTCGTGCGCATTTCAGTCGAGGACGTTTACAATCTCGGCCAGGAATTTTTTCGTTGGGAAATCGCGACCGCGGTTGCCGGGTCGATCATCGGCATCAATCCATTCGATCAGCCCGACGTCGAAGCCAGCAAAATCGCGACGCGAAAGTTGACCGGCGAATACGAACAGAGCGGATCGTTGCCGGCGGAGACCCCGATCTTCGAGGGCGATGGCATCAAATTATTCGCTGATGAGAGAAACGCCAAAGCTCTTAATGAAGCTGCGAGCGAAACTTCGTTGCTCGAGTATCTCAAGGCGCATCTGGATCGTCTGGCCGCGCGCGATTATTTTGCACTGCTGGCTTATATTGAAATGAACGACGATCATGAAACGTTGCTGCAATCGATGCGTGGTGCTGTTCGCGATCGACGACGCGTGGCAACGTGCCTTGGTTTTGGCCCGCGGTTTCTACATTCAACCGGCCAGGCTTACAAGGGCGGGCCGAACACGGGCGTCTTTCTGCAAATCACCTGCGACGATGCGGTCGATATGCCCGTGCCTGGACAGAAGTACGCTTTCGGAATCGTGAAAGCTGCGCAAGCGCGTGGTGATTTCGAAGTGCTGGCAGAGCGCGAACGACGCGCGTTGCGCGTACATCTAGGCGCGAACGTGTCGGATAGTTTAGCTAAATTGGAAGCATCGATTAAGGAAGCATTGACGTAAAATGCTCGTATGTGTTTCTTATGCCCTCTCCCCTTGGGAGAGGGTTAGGGTGAGGGCGTAGGTGGATAAGAAACAATAAATCAACTCAATGCAGCGCGCGGTCTTAGTCCCTCACCCCAGCCCTCTCCCAAAGGGAGAGGGAGTCTCTCAGCGACGTAACAAGTAGAGGACTCTAACATGCAACTGGGAATGATTGGTCTTGGCCGGATGGGCGCGAACATGGTGCGGCGGTTGATGCGTGGTGGACATGAATGCGTCGTTTGGGATGTGAATCCTGACAACATCAAGAAACTCGCGGAGGAGGGCGCTACTGGCGGCGAGTCATTCGAAGATTTCATCGCGAAACTAAATAAGCCGCGGGTTGTTTGGATCATGGTTCCCGCCGGTGAGGCGACGGAGAAAACGGTCACTGATCTTTCCGCACGACTGGAGACTGACGACATCATCATCGACGGCGGCAACTCTTACTTCAAAGACGACGCGCGCCGGGCACAGATGCTGCGCGAGAAAGAAATCAACTACGTCGACGTGGGAACCAGCGGCGGCGTATGGGGCCTCGAACGCGGCTACTGCATGATGATCGGCGGTCCGGAAGAAACCGTTCGCCATCTCGATCCGATCTTCAAAACTCTGGCCCCCGGCCTTGGCGAAATCGTGCGCACTCCGGGACGCGAAAAGGTGAAGGGCACGGTCGAAGACGGTTATCTTCATTGTGGGCCGTCGGGCGCAGGACATTTCGTGAAGATGGTGCACAACGGAATCGAGTACGGCCTGATGCAAGCGTACGCCGAAGGCTTCGACATCTTTCACAAAGCGAATTCGGAAGAACTGCCGGAAGAGATCCGTTACGACTTAGACGTCGCGGACATTGCCGAAGTCTGGCGGCGCGGCAGCGTGATCTCTTCGTGGCTGCTCGATCTGACGGCGATGGCC
>QHXE01000257.1 GCA_003222835.1 Acidobacteriota bacterium
GCCAAGGCAGCGCGAAAGGGATCCTTCACCGGTCGCAAGTGGCCGATTACACTCACGTCAAAACTATCGTTCGACGCTCGTTGAGATTCTCCTCCTCGCTTTCGCAGGCGACGATTATCTTCAACTGATTGATAGATCACCCTGGTCTTGCGTCTTGCGGACGAGTCCAACTCGCGCAACGCACGCGGCTGAAGCACCACTATTCTGTCGGCGAGTTGCAGCGACTGCCGCGCCCGCTGACTGACGTGAATGTCGCGATAAACATCGGTACCGGTGAGCGCGAGGATGATTGGCGAATCGCGAGGTTGGCGACGAAAGCGATTGATTGATGAATAACTTCGGCGAGCGTGCAGAGCCAGCAGAAGATCGAGCTTTTCATCGTCATACTGCTGTGAAATCGAGACGCGATGACCGAGTCTTCTCAGAATCTTTGCCCAACGAAGAGCGGTAATTCGGTTTCCGTAGTGCGATCGAGAAGGCGCCGGCGTGATTATTCCGATTCTCATCTTCGTAGCCTAGAATCTTGGTCTGCGTTTCCCACAACCCATCACATACAAAAGCAAGGCCCCACTTGACGCGTAGCGTCATCATGAATCTAGCCCGGCGTTTCAACGCCATCTCACAGCGCGCACGTACGAAATCCGGCCCAAACGTCGCGACGATCGGGTTTGTAGAAGTTTCTGTAAGCGTTGTGAATCAGACGCGAGCGTGTCGTCCAGCAACCGCCGCGCAGCACTTTATGATCGCCAAACCATGGCGCCGAGTATTCCTTGTAAGGCCCGGGCACGAATCCCGGATAAGGATTGAAATCGCTCGCGGTCCATTCCCAGACGTTCCCGATCATCTGTCGACATCCGAAGGCGCTGTCACCTTCCGGCAGCGCGCGCACATCGATGCAACCCATCGCTCGCCAGTCAAGGTTAGCGTGCTCCGGCGTTGGCTGATCGTCACCCCAGGGAAATCTTCGTTTGCGTTCGCCGATTCCGCCAGCCGTGGTTGGTTCGGCGCCGGCGGCGATTTCCCATTCTGCTTCAGTTGGTAGACGGCGTTTGGCCCAGCGGCAGAAAGCATCCGCCTCATACCAATTCACATGTAATACCGGCAGATCATCTTCGACCGGAACCAGTTCATCGAAGTTGCGCCGCCGCCATTGATTTCCCGCACGCTGCCAGTAAACCGGATGCTTTGCATCGGAACCTTCTCGCCACCGCCACCCCGCATCGCTCCAAAACTCTTCGCGCTCATAGCCGCCTTCATTCACAAAGGCAGCAAACTTTGAATTGGTGACCGCTGTCCGCGAGATTGCGAACGGCCGCACTTGCACTTCGTGCACCTCCATCTCGTTGTCAAAAGCAAATTGACCATCCGGCACACTGCCGAGAAGAAACCGACCGCCAGGTATTAACGCGTCGCCTAACTCTTCAACGGCGTCGAACCTTTTATTTGATTGTCGGACCTCAATGTCTAACGAAGGCCGCCGATAGCCAAGCGTCTGTCGCGTGTAAGTAAACGCTTCGTCGTGCATGTCTTCGTGAAGCAGAGCGAGAGAAAGGAAATAAGCTGCATCGCCGTCGTTTTCCTTCGCTGCACCGCATCGATCGATTACCCGATCGAGCACTGCCTGCATGTAATCCTGCACTCCTGTTCTCGACAGCAGCGGAATCTGCCAGCGAGTATCATGAGCAACCTCAGCCGAGTCGTAGAGGAGGTCGCCATTCGGCAAAATCGGTGAAAGGCCTTCGAGATGCCGCAGTATCCAATACTCTTGAAACCAGGCGACGTGGCCAATCTCCCAGATTAAAGGATTAACGATCTCCAGACGCGGCCCCATCATCTGTTCATCATTCAAATCCTCGACCAGCGCGAGCGTGCGGCGGCGCGCTTCTTGCAGAGATTCTACGATTTTGCCAGGGGAATCCATTCGCTCAGGTTGGTGCTGGTGCAAAGTTTAGCACGTTGAACTTGTCATCGTTACCACCGAGAAGAACGCAGTGTCCCAAGATTTTGCAGGTAATCGCCCTCTCCCTTTGGGAGAGAGTTGGGGTGAGGGCATAGCTGAGTAACAAGAAAAGAAAACTCACCCATCCTCTTTCCTCTCCGCCCCGATAAGAAAGGAGAAAGAAGTATTTTGGGTTTCCTCGCTAGGCCCTCACCCCGGCCCCTCTCCCAAAGGAAGAGGGAGTTACCTACAGCCAAATTCTCTTGACCACCCAGGAAGAACGTGAATTAGCATGAAGAAAAACTATGGAGCGATCGAAATTGGCGGCGGCTTGACCTTTGGAAACCTCGGGCGAGGATTTTCAGTTCGAGAGATTCGCCGCTTCGACTTCTCATTCTTACGAAGTGCATCTGCCGAACCGACCTGAGGCACCCTGACATTCGCGGAAGAGGCAGCGGCAGCGCGAGGCTTGTCGGATTTTTCTTGATGACTCGCGGCGACGACGCTCTGATCCTTTGTTTCAGAAGAGACTCTTGGGTAATTCAGCCATGACTTCGCCGAGTCAATCCACCGCGCGTCGCCGAAACAGATGCCGAAGCTGACCGCGAGCATGACGACCATGGCGGCCACAGTGGTCCGCAGGCGAGAACTTGATTTCCGAACCAACCAAGCAGTTTCGTCAGGCTTGAGTATCGAGTAATGATCGAAAGGATCGACTGGAACTGCGAGTTCGTGCTTGATTGTGGCTGGATTTACGGTTGAGTCGAACTCGGGAGATATACTCTTCGCCTTCGGTCCACTGCTCCGACCTAATCGCCATAAGGCTTCACGAAAATCGCTCGCCGTCTGGTAACGATCTTCCGGATTGACAGCCATCGCCAAGCGCAAAATAGCGGCGATTTCCGGCCCGACCGCGTGATAAATCTCATCAGCCGGTCTCAGCGGATCGGGTTTTGACTCGGCCAGCGCGGTGGCGCGTGTCAACGCATCGGGCGGCTTGATGCCGGTGAGCAAATGATAAAGCGTGGCTCCGAGAGCATAGATATCGCTCTGTGGATTCGTCCCTCGATCCTGAATTTGCTCCAGAGGGGAATAGCGCCGCGTATAACCGAATATGCTCGTGGAAGAATTCGTCCCGGACAAGTCTGACGAACTCGCCTTCGCCAATCCAAAATCGAGCAAGGCAATTTGCCCAGTCGAGGTCAGCTTCAAATTGTGGGGTTTGATGTCGCGATGAACAACCTGACGTTCGGAAGTATGCAAGTAGATGAGCGCGTCGAGCAATTGATCGGCCCAGGCAATGACCTGTTGCCGTGGAAAAGGACCCGGCTGCGTGGCAATGATCTCAGCCAGATCGGCGCCCTCGATAAATTGCATGACGAGAAATGCTCGGTCGCCTTCGCTGAAGTAATCGCTGACGCGGGGCAACGCGGGATGATGTAGGAGCGCCAACAGGTGTGCTTCCTGCGCAAACTGACGACGCAGGCACACGTCCGCGGAAAAGGTTTCCTTAAGCGCGACGGTCGTATCGAGCCGCTGATCGATCGCCTCGTATACGGCTCCCATGCCGCCTTTTCCCA
>QHXE01000258.1 GCA_003222835.1 Acidobacteriota bacterium
CGCAGAAGCGAAGACTTGGGTCGATGCCGATCCTGCAGTAAGAGCGGGCTTAATGGTTCCTGAAATGCATCCCTGGTGGTCGGAAGATATTTTCCAGAAAGCGAATTCACCGCTGAAATTGAATACCGTCTATTTCGCTTTTTTGAAGAAAGGGCCGAATCGAAAAGAGGGCGACGATAAGAATCCTGAGATTCAGGAGCTGCAAAAAGCACACATCGCGAATATTCAGCGGCTCGCTGCAATGAAGAAGCTACTCGTGGCTGGACCGTTTGGTGATAACGGCGATTTGAGAGGCATTTTCGTTTTGCGCGTTGCGTCGTTGAAGGAAGCGCAAGACCTCTGCGCCACCGATCCGATGGTCAAGAGTGGAAGACTTCTCGTTGAGTTGCATCCGTGGCAAGTGCCTGAAGGCGTGCTGCCGTAGACAAGAACTTTCATCTCCCAATCATGCATGTAATCACCCGGAAACGTCTTAATGAATTCTTATATCGGAGCGGTGCTGACGCACGAAGAATACGATGAATCAAAATGGAGAGAATGATCGTGCAGAACCTTGATGTTAAGAGGGCCGCGAATGCCTGGTCGTCGCTGTCGGGAGCAGTATTTGTTCCGCACACAGAAGCTGACTACAAGCGCATCGTGGCTCTGCTGGATCGTCTGATTGATGAGGTAGGCGAAGACGAAAATCATCAACTGGCTTCGATGATGGAAGTGCTGAGTGTCTTGGTTGAAAGGTACGAAACCGAGCATGTGCCGGAGTTGGCAAGTTAGGATTCTCACTAAGAAGGATGCCGGAGTTGATCGCGAGATTAGAGAACGGACAGTTCGCAAGCTAAATACCATCAGAAAAAGCTTAGCCGACGCCTGAACTAGGGAAAGGCTGAGCGCGAATGATATTTTAAGCGCAGATGCATCTGCTCGCGACTTCGACACTGGCGTGGATTGGCTTCTGTCTTTTCATCCTCGCGATGCTGGCTATCGATCTTGGCGTCTTTAACCGCCGACCTCACGAAATTACTTTCAAGAACGCAGCCACTTGGAGCGTCATCTGGATTGCGCTGGCGCTGATCTTTGCCGCGCTGCTCTTCCATCCTTTGGGTTGGCAATTGTTTGGCCCGGAGCGGCACCGCAAGGGGCTCGAGTTTCTCACCGGCTATCTGATCGAGTTGGCGCTTTCGATCGATAATCTATTCGTCTTTCTGCTGATCTTCTCGTACTTCAAAGTTCCTTCGAAATATCAGCATCGCGTTCTTTATTGGGGCGTGCTCGGCGCGTTGGTCATGCGGATAACGATGATCTTTCTGGGCACCGAATTGATTCAACGCTTTCATTGGATCATCTATTTTTTCGGCGTGTTCCTGGTTTACACGGCGGTGCGCATGTTTCGCGAAGAAGAGGTATCGATCGAACCGGAAGAAAATGTCATCGTTCGTTTTGTCACGCGATATGTTCCTATTACTCGACAGTACGACCGCCGCAAATTCTTCACCATGGTAGATGGAAAGCGTGTTGGTACTTTGTTACTCCTGGTCTTAATCGTTGTCGAAGTCACCGACCTGGTCTTTGCCGTGGATTCAATTCCGGCAATCTTTGGGATTACGACCGATCGCTTCATCGTTTACACATCAAACGTCTTCGCCATCCTCGGCTTGCGCACATTTTATTTTATGCTCGCCAGCGTGGTTGAAAAATTTCACTATCTCAAATTCGGCTTGAGCATCGTGCTGGGCTTTATTGGGGTCAAGATGCTCTTGCCGTTGATAACGAAGGTGTTGGCGGCCGGACTTCATTCGTTGGGATACGATGCGTTTGCGACCAGCGTTCAGAGGTTTAGAGATATTCCGATCGGCATTGCGCTCGGAATTGTCGCTGCGGTATTGCTGGCGTCGGTGGCGGTGTCGCTGATCTGGCCGAGACAGAAACCCGAACATTAGGGAGGGTGCCGGAAGAGTCAAAGGGCCACGGAGGCACCCGCGCTAACGCTTGGGTTTCTGCCACTAAACACGGCATCGCCCCGTGGGCTTTTCCCTACGGGGCGACGGAGCGCGCGCCGGAAAGCTCCGGCAGCATTTTTCGGAAACGGTGTCTTAAGTCACCTGGGCTGTAGAAAGTCTCGGTGTTGACTCTTCGCTCGCCGTGAACCAAGTATTAGGAACCGTCGAGTACAGCCTTCCTTTTTCATCTTGGTAAGTGAGTAAAGTCTAGCGCCGGAACCTAACCTTGGTCAAGTAGCATCTTGACCGCACTTGATGCGTACAGGGTCTTCGGATAACTTTTCTTACATTGCTATGGATATCACAATCAAAACGCCCAACAATTTCAATTTTCGCCGCACGGTGCTGAGTCATGGCTGGTGTGCGCTGCCGCCATTTTACTTCGACAAAAAGCGTTGGACCCTATTCCGCGTGCTCGGTTCCGAGAAACCGATCACGGCAAAGATCTCGGCGCGGAACGGCGCGATTAAAGTTACGCTTTCGCGCCGGCTCGGGCGGGAGGCAGCTCAAAAAATCGCGCGCGAGGTGCGTCACATGTTCCGCCTGGACGACGATCTTAGCGAATTCTATCAAGCGGTGGAGGCTGAACCGGAATTTGTCTGGATCTCAAACGAAGGCGCCGGACGTCTCCTGCGCTCGCCCACTGTGTTCGAAGATCTCGTCAAGATGATTTGCACGACCAACTGTTCATGGGCATTGACCGAAAAGATGGTGAATGGACTGGTAAATGAATTGGGCAGTCAATCGGATGATGGGCGAAAGTCGTTTCCTTCCGCCGAAGTAATGGCCCAGGAGTCAGTGAAGTTTTTCAAGGACAAGATCCGCGCCGGGTATCGCGCGTCCTACCTGCAGGAACTATCGCAGCGGGTCGCCTCGGGGTCGTTGAATGTTGAAGATTGGCTCACCACCGATCTGACTGTGAAGGAGCTCCTGAAGGAAATGAAGCGCGTAAAAGGTGTAGGCAATTATTCCGCCGAGAATCTTTTGAAGTTGCTCGGACGTTACGATGGTCTGGCGCTGGATTCATGGACGCGCGCACAGTTCGCACGCGCTCGAAACAATGGCCGGTCCGCCAGCGATAAGAAGATCGCTCGTTTCTATTCGCGCTTCAATTCCTGGCAGGGCCTTGCGCTATGGTGCGACCTGACCCGCAGTTGGCTCGATCCCGAAAATATCGCCAAGTGGTAAAAGATTTATCCAACCTTTTGGACCTCTTCACAACTTCCTAACACAAAATTAACACGATTAGGCGATCTGGCTATTTTGCAACGCAACCTTTCATCGTGCGTGATCACTAACGAAGTAGGAAACAAATGAGAATCGAATGGCCCGATGGTTGAAGCGAGGGCGAATCGGTTCATAACAAAAGGGAGGAAATCGTTATGAAAGCTTTCATGAAGACGACATTCGCGACGTTACTGGTTTGCGCGCTGTTTTCGATCGGCGCATATGCCGGCGACAAGGGCAAAACCGAAAAGAAGATGGTGACACTCACGGACGATATAATGGTGAATGGCACGCTCGTTAAAGCCGGCGATTACGAAATCAAGTTCGACGAAACCGCCGGCACACTGAGTATTCTCAGAAACGGCAAGGTCAAGGCAACCGCTCCGGCGCATTTAGAGCAGCGTACTGATAAGGCAAAGAATACGTCGCTCAGAACAGTGGAGAAGGACAACCTGGCCCAACTGCTGGGAGTCACCTTCGGAGGATGGAACCAGGACGTGATACTCGGCACAAGTAGCGCAGGTGTCGCGGGCAGCCAGCAGTAATTGGCGGCTCTTAAACTGCTCTGCATTATAAACAAAGCGCGCTCCGGGATAAGAAGTTCCGGAGCGCGTTTTCATTTCCGTAACATAGACTTCAGTCTATGGTCCCGAACTCCACCAACGCGGCGCGGGCTCCGCGAGGGCGAGACGCGGCCATCGTCGCGTGATCGCCGATAACATCACTTCGCTTTCCATGCGCGCCAGCGAGGCGCCCAGACAATAGTGCGGCCCCGAAGCGAACGATAACGAAGCGCCTTCGTCGCGTCGAATATCAAACCTGTCAGGCTGAGAAAAATTAGCCGGATCGCGATTCCCTGCTGCCAGCAAAATGAGTGTCGGTGTGAAGGCAGCGAAGCAGACACCGGCGATCTCTAGATCCATCACGGGCACGCGCGCCACGTACTGAGTCGGTGTCTCGAAGCGCAGAAACTCATCGATGGCGCCCGGTACGAGCGACGAATCGGCGACAATCGCGGCGTATTGTTCGGGATGTCTCAGCAAGCTGAGCAACCCGTTACAGAAAAGATCGCGAGTCGTGCGATGGCCCGCGGAGTAAAGGGTGACGACCAGCGAAAGCAACTCTTCGCGACTCAGCCGCTCGTGCCCATCTGTGACCTCGACCATAGCGGTGAGAAGATCGTTACCAGGATGCCGACGCCGCCCTTCAAGCAACTCGGCAGCATAAGCGGCGAAGTCTCGCGACGCGTCAAGCGCACGGTCGATTTTTCCTTCCGGAATCTCGACGCCCAGCAATGGCGTCACCGCCTCAGTCCACTCGGTCAGCCGGTCGCGATCCGCGAGCGGAACACCCAACATCTCTGAGATGACCAGCGAAGGAAGAGGATGCGCGAAACTGGCCCTCACATCCATGGTCGCATTGTGCGCGCGCGCCTGCTCCGCAGCGTCAAGTAACTCCTCGGCTTTGCTCTCAACAAAAGGACGCAGGTCCCGCACGCGCGCCGGGGTGAATGCGCGCTGCACCAGGCCGCGCACGCGGGTGTGATCCTCGCCGTCGAGAAAGTTGGACCGGAAGCTGCTATCGCGCAACACCCCATCTGCCGTGGCATAACCGATGATACAGGTGATGCCTGACGCAGTCTGAATTGCCGACCGTCCGGTAGCGTGAAGAGATTGGTAAACGGGATACGGATCATCGAGCGCAGCCAACTGCGCCGGCTCGAACGTGTTCGGATCAACTGCGCCTTCTGTCATTGAAGATGGTATACGCCCGTCGGGTTTCGAGACAGAAGGATCGGCTTCGTCCGCGAATGATTAAATTTTGCTACTTCCCGCTGAAGATCAGCCAGTCGCCGTGGGACGTTCCCATGAACAGCAACATCGGCAGCGACAACCAGGCGTTGGTGCGAGACGCGATGAAGGCCTGGCGCGCCAGCTCAGGCGCGGCCGGCGGACCGCCCGTCAAGGCTGCGATAATTCGCTTGTTCGCGGGCCAGATGATACCCCAAACATTCAGCAGCATGATCAAGCCATAGCCGCCGCCGACGCCGATCGAAAGCGACTTGTTGCTGGCAAAATGTTCGGCGTTCACTGTTAGACCGGAGTCGAGCCATTTGAGAGCGACAAATGACATGGCCGCCACCAGAATGAAAGCGACGATCGCAAAGACGCGCCCGTCTTTGATCAAGGCTGGAACCTTTTTGATGATAAGAAACTCGATTACGAAAAAGACGATCGGAATCAGCGTCCAGACGATTAACAATATCAATCCATTGACGTGTCCGCCTTTGCTGTTCGCGGTGTGCACGTCGTTGCGGAGAATGTACTGCGCGAAGTAAGCAAAGCCGGCCAAAACCGTAACCAGCGCGCCCCAGCGAAAGTACCAAAGCGCGGGCAACAGCAGATCGGGATTGACCTTTTTCTTCGTGTCAGGGTCGAGTTTCTTTTGCAGCGGAACATTCACGAGATTGAAAAAGTAGAGCAGCCCAATCCAGGTTATGCCGGCGACGAAGTGCAGCCAGCGCAGAACGATATGAGAAATCTCGTCCGGATTCGGCGCTTTGAAAACACCTTGAAGCATTCCCAATACTGCGAAATGAGTAGTTGAATCAATAAGCATAGGTTCCTCCCAAGCTAATCCGTCCGGTCAATACGGCCGAGTCGGCGTAGACAGACGGGTAAAAGCAAAACAATTGAATTCGCTTACTTGCCTTTGTTTCGGGCGAAGATTACACCCAGAGAGCGTTGTGACGCAACAGTTTTAGAAGATTAGATTTCGGCAAAGTATCTTGCCAGCTTCGCTTCGCTTGCGGTAAACGTACTGCAAATGAAACTCAGGATCGGGCTGGCCGGCTTTCTGCTGACAATTTGCGGCAACCTTACGGACGCGCAGCGACCGCGAAAAGTGACTCAGGCTGCGAATAACGCGAGCAGTGCGCGAACTCTGATCGTCATCGCCGAGCCGAATGCGATCGTGTGGCTGGATGAAATCCGGCGCGGCACGACGGATCAAGCCGGCAAACTCGCACTCTCGAGAATCTCATCCGGTCAACATAGTTTGCGCGTCCGGGCGGCCGGCTTCAAAGAAATGACGGTGCCCGTGTTGGCCGCACAGCAGGGCGAAATCAGAGTGCGGCTCTTGCGCACAACTGATGAAGCTGAGCTTACGTTTCAGCAAGCCGAAACTGCGCGCGAAACCGCGAGGGATGACGAAGCGCGCCAGAGGGCCGCCGATCTTTATCGCCAAACGCTGAAGCTGCGCGCGGCTTTTCCCGCCGCGCACGTTGGACTGGCGCGCGTACTGCTGGATCTCAATGACACAAATGGCGCGTTGGCTGAAATCGAAGGCGCGCGCCGCTATCGGCCGAACTATCCCGAAGCGTCCGCCGTCGAAGGACGCATCTATCGCGAAACCGGGCAGACAGACGAAGCAATCGGCGCGTTCAATCGCGCCATTCGTGAAAGCCACGGCTTCCAACCGGAAGCGCACGTCGGCATCGGTCGCGTTTATGAAGAGAAAGGCCAATACGATTTAGCTGCCCGTGAATTTCAGATCGCTATTAACCAACTCTCTGATACCGAACCAATCATCTATCAACTGCTCGGCGCCGCTTACGAGAAGAGCGGAAACAATAAAGAAGCGATTGCGGCTTATGAAAACTGAAAACCCAACAGCCTGACTAGATCGGATAGTCATCGATAATTCGTCTCATCGGTTCAAACAAAATATGTAAGCAAAATCTCCGGTCGTCGCTTGCTGTCATTCACACCCGGTTTCAACCGGGAGAGAATCAGAGCGCAAACTACGTCCGTCGGCGGGTTTAATTCGTCTTTGTTCAGTAATTTCGGTACTATTCTTTTCCTATGACCACACCGGCACCCTCGATTACCCGTCGCGTATCCCGCAAAGCGAGTCTGTTCACCGAATCCGTCATTCGCGAGATGACCCGCGAAGCGATGAAGTATGGTGCGGTTAATCTATCGCAAGGGTTTCCGGATTTCGCTGCTCCCGAAGACATCAAGCTGGTGGCGATGCAGGCAATTGCCGACGACGTGAATCAATATGCAATTACCTGGGGTGCGAAGGATTTTCGCGAAGCCATCGCTCGAAAGACGAAATGGTATCTTGGTTTTGAGATCGATCCCGAAGCCGAAATCACAGTTACATGCGGTTCGACCGAAGGAATGATCGCCGCAATGATGGCGACGGTCGATCCGGGTGAGGAAGTCATCGTCTTCGAGCCCTTCTACGAGAACTACGCGCCGGACGCAATTCTCTCGGATGCACGCCCTCGCTACGTGCCACTCCGCGCGCCCGATTGGACTTTCGATCATGACGAGTTGCGCGCGGCATTCAATTCAAAGACGAAGGCAATCATCATCTGTAACCCGAATAATCCGACAGGGAAAGTTTTCACTCGCGCCGAGATGGAATTAATCGGCCGACTCTGTCGAGAGTTTGACGCCCTCTGTTTCACCGACGAGATCTACGAACACATTCTCTATCCGCGCGAAGGAGCAGAGATCGAGCATATCTCGATGGCCCAAATCCCTGGGATGCGCGATCGCACGGTGATCGTCAATTCGATGTCGAAAACGTACTCGGTCACCGGCTGGCGCGTGGGTTACTGCATCGCAAGCCCTGAAGTAACGAGTGCGATTCGCAAAGTGCACGACTTCTTGACCGTGGGAGCAGCCGCGCCATTGCAGTCCGCGGGCGCGTACGCATTGTCGTTGCCGCCAGCCTACTATGATCAATTGCAGGCTGACTATCGTGCGCGCCGCGATTTGATTCTGCCCGAACTTGAAAAGGCAGGTTTTGGAACTTTTTCACCTGACGGCGCCTATTACATCATGACCGATATCAGTGGATTCGGTTTCAAAGACGATGTTGAATTCACGCGCCATCTGATTCGCGAAGTTGGCGTCGCCTGCGTGCCCGGCTCGAGTTTCTACAGCGATCCGGCGCTGGGTTCGCAGCAAGTTCGATTTTGCTTTTGCAAGAAGGACGCGACGCTGATGCTTGCCGCGGAACGCTTGAAGAAGTTGCGCGGATAACATTTCGGGACACTGGAAGCGTCAGTCGAGAAAACCGCGTAGCGGTGAAATGTTTATAGAACTCAAAACTCAATTGAAATCCGAAAGCTCCTTTTAGGAGCGCAACTGATCTCGCTGGCGCCCATAAATGGGCTCCTAGAGGGATTGGCCCAGACCCTTGCTATAAACATCGCATCCC
>QHXE01000259.1 GCA_003222835.1 Acidobacteriota bacterium
TCCTTCTCATATCCCGCCCTCGGCCTGGCCGCGCTGCTATTGACGATAGGAACGGCCGTCGCATTCCGCTTCGACCGAGACAAGCGGGGTGCCTGCAGCCTTCCGATTTACGCATCGACGGTGCTGGCGATAACGTGGGCGCTGGTAACTCGTGTCGTGCTGGTGCCGGCGATGTTCGCCCTGAAGACGGCGGGGGGCAATGCCGTGGAACTGTAGCAAATCTTTCTAAGCGTTGCGCGTGGCTCGGCGGTCAACGACGTCCTTCACGTAGTCACATTCACCCTAAGTCTGTGGGCGCTCGCCACGCTCTGTTCCGGTTCCAAAGACAGTTAACCGACTACTTGGCCTGGGTGCTGATGAACGCGCTGCCCGTAGATTATGTCGGCAACTCTTCCCTAATCCGATTCCGGAAGAGTAGCCCGGGATGCGGGCACAATCGCCGAGGTAACAGTCGGCTGCTGGATGAACAAGCTGGTGGGAGCACCATAAACTGTGCTCGCTCTAATTCCCACTATTGTGCGCATTCCGCGACGAGTTTGGTATAAACCTCGCGCGCGTGGTCGTAGGCTGCTTGGGCGTCGGCGAGTTCTGCCTTGGAAATTTTAGGAGCCTTCTGAGTCCAGCACTGGTCTACAGCGGCAAGACACCATTGAGCACTCTGACGGGAAGCGCGAATGGGTTTTCCGTCCACCAAGATAAAGATGGGATTGCTGTGCGAAGAACCCAGGATGCGCACAGCCAGCCAACTGCTGCGCTCGACCGGCACGTCAAAGGCTATATCCCGGACGCTTCCGTCCGCTACGATATTCTTGCGAGCAATGGGCTTCCCGTTTACCAAGAGTTCCACGGGCACTTCGCGCGTGCTTCCCATGCGCGCCCGCTCGAGATGCCAATACGGTGTTTGATCAATTGGACGATCATGGATATTGTCCGCCGAACTATTGCGGTTGTTGAGAGCAGCCTTCCAGAAGTGATTCCCTCGGTCAGAAGGGACGCTGTCGGTTCCAGACGCGACGGGGTTGAGGTAAGCCGAAACCTTCACTCGGGCGTGCACTGTCCCTCTTTCCGTCAGCCTCACCTCGCTCGCATTCGTTCCCACCTCAATGTTGTTTACGCTGAAGTCCATCAGATGGCTCCTGCCATCGGACACATAGCTTCGGCCGGCGCGCAGCGCCTCTACCCAGCCGCTGTAACTGAGCGGCCCGTCAACCTTGGCGTAGACACGACCCTGCCCGACGCGGGCGTCCGTGATGCAAGGGAAATCTGTCTCTCCGGAGATGCGCGTGCGGAACCCGACATTCAGCGTGTGATACCAAATGTTGAGTTCCCAGGGGTAAGGTGTGTCCATGGTGGAAATGAAATCGACCGCGGAATTTCGTAATTTGGAAGTTCGCGCGACTTCACTGCAAGTCCCCAGCCAGAGTGCGCAAAGCCCGCCGAAGCTCCCTGCGATTTGGCCCATCGCAAAACGGGCAGATCCCACGTGGGCCACTGCTCGATCCGAACGCAATGCGGATAATCTTGATTCGTTAGCCCGAGCAACACCAAATGCCCAGCGTGGCTCGATGGGAACCCGGAAACTTCCAGGTCGTAGTGCATCAGCCGGTCCGGCGTCGAGAGGGGATGATCCTTGCCGCTGAAAAACTGTTTTTGATAGTAGTAACAGGGCCCCCAGGTTAGCACGGCGCCCACGTTCAATTTCTCGCCCTGGATTTGGCGCACCATGTCATCCGGTTGCACGCCTTCGGTGGGATTCTGGTAGTGCGAGCAGCCTGCCGCGTGCACGTGGTGGTCACCAGAATACCAACGATATTTCGCTGGATTGATCCAGCGTTGCATGGCGAATGAAACTTCGTTTGGGCCCATTGCGGTTACCTCGACTTGTTTCGTTTGCGCGTGATATTCAGGTCCCATTGAAGAAGTCACGGTGTAAGAACCCGCCGGCACGAGAATCGTGTCGTCGTTCTCGCGATAGACCTGCGGCTGGAAAAAGAGGTCAGGTGCCAGACGCTTTGCGGGATTCGGGTAGAGTCGGCCCAATGCGTCGCGGATCGTGAAGGCTGCCATCGACGGCGCGCCGTTCTCATCTCGGACCCACAGCCGCAACGCGCGGGCGGGTAACGCCGTGAAGACTACGACTGTCTCATTGCGAAACCCGATGTCTTGCGTTCCCTGCCCGACATTGAAGCTGATCGTGGCTGAGCGTTGCCCTTGGTCGCGGCTGTAGATTTGGAGGATTCGATATTCGAGCGGCAGACCTGAGAGTCGCGGGGACATAGGATCTTTGTCGTAGAGGTCGAGGCCCATCCACCTGTCTCGTGTATCGCTGGAATCCGATTGAACAAAAACAGGAAGGGCATTCGGGCTTTCCGCTACGAACGGAGCCGTTAGTCCAGCCTTGTTGATGACTTTCACCAGGAAGATGCGCGTCCCAGCTTCCATCAGTTCAGGCTTAGCGGGACCCGGCTGCACTTTGACGCGGCTCTCGGCATTGATGTCCACAATCGCCAGCGTGTACTTGTCAAGGATCTGCTCTAGACGCTCAATTGCGGCAGCCTCGTTTGCATTGCCCATAGCCTGATTGATTGCGTCTGCATCATTCTGGGCGAGAGGCTGCCCGAGATAAGCAAGGCTCGTTTCCACTTGACGCACCTGCTGCGCAAAGGGTTGAAGGGGAACTCGCGTCTGCGCGGCGACGGGCAAAGCAATCATCGCTTGAAGCAGAATCCAAATCAGATAAGAAGTGATTCCGAAGATGCATGCTGGCATAGGAGAATCTCTGTATTGCATGGCAAACCTGCCTCCTCTGCTGCTGGTCATTGTGCGCGAGAAGACGGGCGCCAGACAAGGGACATGAAACGGGCGTCGCTAACCTTAGGGTATTAACGAGCAAACGGTAGAAGTGGTTGTATTCGGACTTTCGCTTCGAGCCGCCGAGCGATAACTCCCGGATGTCGACAATCCGGACGTTGGGATGGGGCCGTCGCTAAGTTCCGAGTGGCCCATCGTCCGCCTAGAGGTGAACCCGAACCTTTGTGACCAGCGTTTTACTCGTCCAAAGAAACGGTCCTCGGTCCATGTTGTGCCTTCAGTTTATTCGCCTCTATGCGTTGCGAGTGCGAATTCCTTTCTCCGAGTAACGCTCCGAGTAACGCCAATTGACAACTCGATTCGGCGTGCTTACGATTCGACCGCGTTTCATTTCTGAGGCTGAAAGATCCCCAATTCTGCTCTGCGAGTAATGTCGCTGTGATTCGGCCCCAGGGGAGGTGAACATCATGATTAACAGAGTCTTGTATCCGCTGATCGCTACAGGCGTGATCCTATTAGTTTCGTTAAGCGGGTTGAACGCACAGCAGTCCCCCGAGGAGGCGATCTCGATCGGCGGCGATGACATTGGCGGCGTGGTCAAGAGCACCAAGGGCCCGGAAGCGGGCGTTTGGGTGATCGCGGAAACGGCCGACCTGTCGGCCAAATTCGTAAAAATAGTCGTTACCGATGATAGGGGGCACTACCTACTGCCGCAGCTTCCCAAGGCGAACTACAAAGTATGGGTGCGCGGCTACGGGCTCGTGGATTCCCTCTCGGTGCAGGCCACGCCCGGCAAGGTTGTCAATCTGACTGCGGCAGTGGCGCCGAACCCGCGTGCAGCCGCGGAATACTACCCGGCCATCTATTGGTTTTCCTTGCTGCGGGTGCCGGACAAGAGCGAGTTCCCCGGCACCGGACCCAAAGGCAACGGCATCCCTGAAAACATGAAAAGCCAGGGTCAATGGCTGCATCTCTTGAAAACGGATAGCTGTTGGTCATGTCATCAAATGGGAGATAAGGCCACCAGAGAGATTCCAAAAACCCTTGGCCACTTTGATTCGTCGACCGCGGCCTGGGCGCGACGCCTACTCTCGGGACAAGCCGGCAACAACATGATCAACGGTCTCGGCCAGCTGGGGCCAGAGCGAGCCTTGCCGATGTTCGCGGATTGGACCGACCGCATTGCGGCCGGCGAGTTGCCGCCCGTCCCTCCGCGACCCCAAGGTGTCGAGCGAAACGTCGTCATTACCGAGTGGGACTGGGCCGATCCTAGGGCATATCTGCACGATGAGATCGCCACTGACAAGCGCAATCCCACATTGAACGCCAACGGAGCAATCTACGGCGCTGCCGAACTCAGCGTTGATTATCTGCCTGTCCTCGACCCGGTGGGCGCAATGGCGAACGAGGTTAAAGTGCCAGTTCGCGATCCGAAGACGCCGTCGAGCGCAGACGACAAGATCGCGGCGCCTTCGCCGTATTGGGGGGACGAAGCCATCTGGCACAGCCAAGCCAATGTCCACAATCCGATGTTCGATGCGCAGGGGCGAGTCTGGATTACCTCCAGAATCCGCCCGAGCGAAAATCCAGCGTTCTGCAAAGAAGGCTCGAGCCACCCTTCGGCAGTTTTATTCCCTCTCAAAACGAGTGGCCGGCAACTCGCTGTGTACGATCCAAAGACGAAGCAGGTCACGCTCATCAACACCTGTTTTGGTACGCATCACCTAGTGTTTGCCGAGGATGCAAACAATACATTGTGGACGAGCAGCGGTGGCGGCGGAGGAGCGGTAGGGTGGCTGAATACGAAGATTTTCGACGAAACCCACGATGAAGAGAAGTCGCAGGGCTGGACAGCACTTATCCTCGACACCAATGCAAACGGAAAACGCGATGAGTATGTGGAGCCTGATCAGCCCATCGATCCCACTAAGGACAAGCGGATCAACGCCGCTTTCTACGGCGTCACCGTGAGTTCAGTGGATGGGTCGATCTGGGGAACGGTGCTGGGATTCCCAGGCGCAGTAGTTCGGTTAAACCCCGGACCAAATCCACCGGCAACCGCCCATGCAGAAATCTACGAACTGCCATGGAACAATCCAAATGCGCCTGTTCACGGGTTCTCGCCGCGCGGGCTCGACATCGATCGCAATGGTGTTGTGTGGACGGTGATTGCCAGCGGTCATTTGGCGAGCTTCGACCGGCGCAAGTGCAAAGGGCCGCTAAACGGGCCGACTGCGACTGGGCAGCACTGCCCGGAAGGCTGGACGCTCTATCAATTACCAGGGCCGCAGTTGAAGGGAGTTACCGACCCAGGAAGCGCCGAGGCTAGCTACTACGACTGGGTCGATCAGTTCGACACGTTCGGGTTGGGCAAGAATGTGCCGATCGCGACCGGCAATGGGAATGACGCGCTGCTCGCGTTGTTGCCTGAGAGCGGGAAGTTCGTCGTGCTTCGCGTCCCGTATCCAATGGGATTCTACGCCAAAGGGATGGACGGCCGGATCGATGATTCGAAAGCGGGCTGGAAGGGCAAGGGAATCTGGGCGACCTACGGCACGCGAACACCTTTTCACGCCGAAGGCGGCAAAGGGACGACGAGCAAGGTCCTGCACTTCCAGCTTCGTCCTGATCCGCTGGCGCACTAAACGGATCATAAAAAACGAAGTCTACCTGAAATTTGAGGATGATGAGAAGTCGGGAAACCCCAAACTGATGATCCATTACCCGGAGGAGACCAATGTAGGGAGATGCGTCCGACCGGAGTAGGATTACGAGGCGGCCACGCACAGGAAAACCACAGTTGTTTTCTTCACTACGGAGTTCACCTATCGCCTCACCGACAAGGGTGTCAAAGTGGCGCTGCTGTTCCTCTTTTTCCATAAGCGCCTCTGCGGACCACTCGCCAATAGCCTCTTTCACCACCAGCCGTCCTCCAAGGCGCTCCCCAAAATCCCACTCGAGGCCGCTTATCACAAGGCCGATGAGGCCATCCAAGAAATCATTCAGCTACTGAAGGCGGCCTGATGTTACATGCCATGTTACAACTCTTGCTACAAAGCGAAATTATTGAACTGTTTTTGTCTAAAACTGAAGAAGTAAGAAACTAACCTGACCTGCCACTTGTGCTCGTTGGTGACACAAAAGTGTCGCGCTTCTGACACACTCCCAACCGTTGCGCCGCCAGCCGCTGATTTTCCAGATAAATTTTTGCGATTCACCGCGCAATCCAGCCCCATGTGTGCGAAACTATAGGTATGGCACGTGGGTGGGAAAGTAAGGACGTAGAATCCCAGGTCGAAGCGACCCAAGCTCCACCGCAGAACGCTCCTCCGGGAACCAAGTCTGCCGAGCAGCTTTACCGCGAACGACAACGTAACGACTTAGAGTTATCCCGCACGCGAATCATGCCGCCCTTGCCCACCTCGATCAGAAGCTCTCCGAACTGAATTAGTCAGGGCCGCCAACCGAAGGAGTTCACAGATCCGGGGCTATACGGGTTCCTCTGTTTGTTCGCGCGGGAACTTGCCGGACTAAGGTCTTTGCCAAAACAGGCAACGTCCTCTCATGCTTACGCCGCAGGAGCCGCCACGGAAGCTCTCGCCTGAGCGCGGTGCACGGCTCGCTACGGCCGGGCGCCGAAACGTGACCACCACAATGACCGCGGATTCGGTAGCTTGTCCGCCCCGCCTAGCGGGGGCAAATTTCCACTGCTGAGCGGCCCCCACAGTTGGCGCTGTGAGCGACGGAAGGTCGCGCACAACGTGCAGCGACGAGACGCGGCCATCACGGTCCACTATGGCATTCAGTACCACGCTTCCCTCTCCAATGCTATTGGGAGGATATTCGGGCTCTAGCGTGAAGATCGGCAAAGCCGCGCGATCCTTGGAGTCCGTTCCCGTCTCTTTATATTCGTGTACCCGCGCGGTCAGTTTTGGCACATACGGCTGCGCAAACTGAAAGACAATGCCGATTCTCGCCTCCACCGCACGGTCGTCCTGCCGTGCCGGCAGAAATATCCAGGTTTGCACCGCCCCCAACACTTCTTCAAGAAACGGAGACTGCCCCTGCACCACCCTAACATCGGTAAGCTTTCCGTGAGTATCTACTTTGGCATCGAAGAGGATCTCGCCTCCGAACAGCGCCTGCGGCGGAAAAGGGGCGGCCACCAGCGAGAGCGGAGTCGGGCCGGAGAATCCTTTCACCTTTTCCTTGGGGCTCTCTACAATCTTGGCAGGCTCCAGCGTGGCGTGCCAGGGAATGCCCTGCTGCTGGAGCAGTGAAATTGCGTAATGAATGCTCACCGCCGCTCCCGGCGAAGGGTCCACCTGCTCTGCAGTGGTTACAAAGGGAATCGCCGTGGGGTGCAACCACCGCCCCTCGACGAAGCCAACGACTTCTCCCGTCTCGCCTGAGATAATCGGTGCGCCGCTTTGCCCCGGTATCACCCTCTGGCTGTAAAGCAACAGCTCGATTTCCCGCCCCTTTTCTGATCGCGTGTACTGATAGCTTAAAACCTCCCCTTCCGAGCGGTCTTCGAGCGGCTCGTCGAAGGTGTAGGCCTCCTCTAAGCTGGACGGACGAAAGGAAAACGAGAGCACGCTTTTGCCTGGCGCTGGCTGGTCAGTCGCCAAAGGAAGGAACGCCACGCGATAGCCTCCTTCGAACGGATTCGGTGTTACTTTTAAAACGGCCACGTCGTGTTCCCAATCCGTTGCCACTACCTCCGCTTTCAGCAAGCGCCGCTGCCCTGAAGGCAACTCCACCAACACGTGCGGTAGTCCGCCATCCCGAAACGAGTTCAAGAGATGAGCTGCGGTTATGAGATAGCCGTCCTCATTGATGAAGAAGGCGTTCCCGTAAAATAGGTAGTGATAACCCTTTTCGGAAGGGTTCTGATCCAGAGGATAAACGACAGGACAAATAGCCGCAGTTGCGCCCGCTTCATCCTTCGGCTTTTCTGAAGCTCTTGCAGCAATCGCACAACAGGCGGCACACAGCCATACGGCAAACCATGTCTTGGCCGCCTTGCGATCACGCACAACGGCGATTTTCGTGGCCACGGAAAACTCCGCCAGGGCTTACTCTAATTGGTTAAAGCCCCCCGTGCAGGGACTAGCCGGGGCAAATCGCTAAGAAAGTGCGGGCTGAATAACTTACGGCGATTCCACACCCATTGTACTTCCGGGAGTCGGCCCAAGTCATCATCTGGC
>QHXE01000260.1 GCA_003222835.1 Acidobacteriota bacterium
TGCACGGGAATGTTTTTATATTCCGGCAACTCGAACTCCGGCGCGGTTACGACGGTGGCGCGAAACCGCATCGACCTGTCCTCGCCGAATTGGACCTCTTCCAGGTTGGTCAAGGAAACGACACGCAACTGCTTCTCCGCAATCGCATCGTGATAACTTTTCGAGACGAGCTTTTTTGTCAGCTCATCCTGAATTTCCTTGCGAAACTTCGCTTCGATGACGCGGCGCGGGGCTTTGCCTGGCCGGTAACCGGGAATCCTGGCAAACCGGGCGAAGCTATTTGCGATCGCGTCCCATTCCTTCGAAACCTCTTCCGCCGGCAATTCGATCTGTAAGGTCGAGATCGAATCCGGCTGCGTTTCAACTTCAACTCTCATAAGGGAGCGACAGTAAGGTTGGCCAAGCAAGTGAGCAAATTAAGTAGGGGCGATTGACCTCAATCGCCCCCTCTTCTGTAGCGGCCCCGAACGCTTTCGGGGCCGCTACAGAACAGATCGACCACGCACGTAAACGGAATGCGTCTGGGAAAAACCAAACCAGTACGCGAGCTCGCGATAATCTTGGCAATCAAAGATCGCGAAGTTGGCCAGCTTACCGATTTCAAGCGAACCAGTCTTGTGGCCGCGGCCGAGACTGTAAGCGGCATTGATTGTCGAGGCAGCGATCGCTTCCGCCGGCGACATTTTCATTTGTGTGCATGCCAGCGAAAGCATCATCGGCATTGACGGCGACGGCGAGGAACCAGGATTGAAATCGGTTGCGATGACGACAGCGAGCCCGGCATCGATCATCTCTCGCGCCCGCGGATAACATGTCGATCCAAGCGCGTAAACCGAACCGGGCAACAGAACTGGTTGCACGCCCGCCGATTTCATGGCGGCAATCCCCTGCCCTTCGGTTTTTTCCAAATGATCCGCCGTGGTCGCTTTCAATTCTGCGGCCAACTTTGCACCACCCGAGTTGGTGAGTTGATCGGCATGCATGCGCAGTTTCATCCCGAGCTTTTTCGCCGTGACCAAAATCTCTCGCGCTTGCTCGAGGTCGAAATAACCGCGCTCGCAAAAGACGTCGCAAAACTCCGCGAGATTCTCCTTCGCGACGCGCGGCAGCATTTCGTTGATCACAAGATCGACATATCGCTCAGGCGACTCTCGATCTTCGCGCGGAATCGCGTGCGCGCCGAGAAACGTCGGCACAACTTCGAGCAGCGTTTCTTGATTGAGCCTCTTCGTCACGCGCAAAATCTTTAGTTCGTCCTCGACAGTTAGTCCGTATCCCGACTTCGCCTCGGCAGTTGTCGTGCCGCCTTTCAAAAACCAGGCCGCGTGTTTCTGCGCTTGCGTGAAAAGATCGGCGTCGTTCGCGGCGCGCGTCTTCGCGACAGTTGACCAAATGCCGCCGCCAGCCTTAGCGATTTGCTCATAGGTTTCGCCGCGCGCGCGCCGCTCAAAGTCGTCCAGCCGATTTCCCGCGAAAACGAGATGGGTGTGGGCATCGATAAATCCTGGCAGCACAACTCGCCCGCGCGCATCGACAATCCCTGAACCGCGCGCATTCTTCTCGATCTCATCGCTTGGACCGAGGATGTCGATCTTGCCGTCGCGAATCAGCATCCCGCCATCATGAATGATGGCGAGTTCGGACATCTCGCAGCCAACGCGTGGCCGGCTCGGACCCGCCAGCGTGACTAAGTGCGATGCGTGAAGCACGGCGAGGGAGCTCATGAATCGCTTCTCCTGTAGCGGCGGTCTGTGACCGTCGCAAACTTTTCGGAACGACTGGACGGCGCGCTCGGCGGTCGCGCCCTACCCAAGCTTGCTTTCCACAACTTGACTGATTTTCTTGAACCGGTTCTCCGAATCCGCGCTAATCTTCCGGATTTTTTCCTGAAGAGCTGACCTCAATTTTTCATCCTTTAGGCTTGCAAGATTGATTCGGACATTCATCGCGGCTCCATCAATACAGGCACGCACGGCGAGCAGGCCAACGCCGATATCCGAAATGGAGGCGGGATTACCTTGCTCAGCCATCTCCGCGAGCAGTTGGTAGGCCTTGAAGGCGGTTTCCGTCACGCGCAGTGGAATCTCAGCCGCATATTTGCTAGCGGCTTGTATGGCGTCTGTGCGCGCGGCTTTTTCTTCTGCGGAATCCTTCGGCAACGCGAATGCATCCATTACCTTGTTAAAGGCAGCCGTATCTTCATCGACCAGGAACAGCAGTTCATCCTTCAGTTGCTGCGCCTTAACCGCCCAATCGCTGAAATACTTGAGTTTGTCATCCCAGCCACGTTTGCTGGCGGAGAGATTGGCCACCATTCCGCCAAGTGACGCGCCCAATGCGCCCATCAACGCGGCCACAGAACCGCCGCCGGGCGCCGGCGAATCGCTCAGTGTTTCATTACAGAACTGGCGCAAGTCCATTTTCAGGAGTGATTTTTTAGAAGCGGCCGATTCCATCTTGAATTCAATAATCTTCTCTCTCGGATCGAAAGGTTTCAGCTCACTCAATCCCATTGAACGGATCGCTATGTCAATAAGCTCTTCCTCCGAAGCGCCTTCCGACCATTTTTGTTTGCGGAGAAAATATTTCGCCGCGTCAACCAAACATTTCTTCGGAACCATGCCCACGATCTCCGATCCGGTTACGCGCAAGCCTCGTTTGCTTGCCGATTCGTTACAGGCCTCAAACGCAGCATGTAGCGGCGTTTTCTCAATGTTCGTCAGATTCATGGAAACCTGAGCGATGCCATATTCCTCGACATACCATCCGATGGCTTTCACATGTTTTAACATGCCGGGAACCCGAACGGGTTCGCCGTTTTGATCAAGAACGGGTTTCCCGGACGGCATGCCATCTTCCGTTTTGATCCTGCCGTTTTCTCTCACATCGAAAGCCACTGACATTGCCCGTCGCACGGCCTTCGTGTTTAGATTCACATTATAAGCGATCAAGAACGCACGTGCTCCGATTGCAGTTGCGCCCGATCTTTCATTGAAAACGGAAGGGCCGAAATCCGGTTTCCAGGCCGGGTTTTGTATCTTCTCGACAAAGGCCTCATATTCGCCCGCACGAATAACCGCGAGATTCGAGCGCGACTTATTCTTTGCAGCTTTTTCGTAGAGATAGACCGGGATATTCAACTCCTCACCCACGCGTTTTCCCAGCTTGTTTGCGCAGGCGATTGCTTCTTCCCAACTGACATTATCAATTGGAACGAATGGACAAACGTCAGTTGCCCCCATGCGCGGATGTGCACCCTTGTGTTTCCGCATGTCGATGAGTTCGGCAGCTTTTTGAATGCCGCGGAAGGCCGCTTCCGCCGCAGCTTCGGGACTACCGACAAAGGTCACTACCGTCCGGTTCGTGCTCGCACCCGGATCGACATCGAGCAGGGAAACGCCATCTGCTGATTCAATTGCAGCGGTAATCTGTCGAATGACATCCAGATCGCGGCCCTCAGAAAAATTGGGGACACATTCGATGAGCTTTTGCATGATATGCGCTGAAACTACGTATTCGCCTTTTAATCGCGCGCTCTGGCCTGCATTGGGATGTCGATCTTGTGCGTGGCGGCAAACTCAATTGCTTTCGAATAGCCGGCGTCGGCGTGGCGAACGACTCCCATTCCCGGGTCGCTCGTGAGAACGCGTTCGAGTCGTCGCTTGGAATTTTCGGTGCCGTCTGCGACGACAACCATGCCGGCATGTTGCGAAAAACCGATGCCCACACCGCCGCCGTTATGAATCGAAACCCACGATGCGCCGGCAGCGGTGTTGATGAGCGCGTTGAGCAGCGCCCAGTCGGCGATGGCGTCGCTGCCGTCGAGCATGCCTTCCGTTTCCCGATTGGGCGATGCGACTGAGCCGGCATCGAG
>QHXE01000261.1 GCA_003222835.1 Acidobacteriota bacterium
GTGCAAGGGATGCTAACAAGTGAGGCCATTATAACGGGAAAATCGGGAAAGAAATAGTCGCTTAGAGTTGAGTGGTGCGCCTTGCGGAAGGCGCCTGCACCCACTTCGAGGTCGAGGTCAAAATGAAGGTGGCTGCGGGCGCCGGCTCAAAAGTCAATAACAATCATCTCAAAAATTGCTCAACCTTAAGCCGCTGGTTATAATCGCGCGTTCGAATTAATCGCGCGAGTACCAGCGGCTCATGGTAATCAATCTCAGCGGCATCCTGCTCCCAATCACTACTCCGTTCACGGCCGCCGAAGACTTTGACGCGGAAGTGCTCGTTAGCAATCTGACAAAGTGGAACGCCACTGGCGTGAAGGGCTACGTCGTGCTCGGCTCGACCGGCGAGCGCGTCAATCTCGATGAGCGAGAATACGTTCAGGTAATCGAGACGGCGAGAAAAGCGATCCCGGAAGCGTTCTCTTTCATTGTCGGCGCCGGCCAGCAAAGTACGCGCAAGACGATCGAAGAGATCGAACGAGCAGCCACGGCCGGCGCGGAAGCTGCGCTCGTCATTACGCCCAGCTTCTACAGGTCGGCAATCACTCAGGACGCGCTCGTGACGCATTACCGCGCGGTCGCCGACGGTTCATCGATTCCGATCATTCTCTACAGTATGCCTGACTTGACCGGAATCAAGATCGAACCGGAGACCGCGGCCCGTCTCAGTGAACACAAAAACATTATCGGCATGAAAGACAGCTCAGGGGACGTCGCCAAGTTCGCCGAAACTGTGCAGTCAGTTCCTAAGGACTTTGCGGTGATGATCGGGAATGGCACTGTGTTGTGCGAGGCATTGCAGGCAGGCGCGGAAGGTGGAATTCTCGCGGTTGGATGCGCGGCTCCAGAGTTTTGCATTGAAATCTATCGTGCCGTTCAGGCTGGTGAAATCGATCGAGCATCAACTCTTCAAGAAAGATTGACTCCACTGGCGCACACGGTAACCAAGACCTATGGCATCGGTGGATTGAAGACCGCGATGGACCTGGCTGGTTATGTCGGCGGTGCAGTGCGCAAGCCATTGCAACTGCCGGATGAAACGGCGCGAGGAGAGATTGAGACTTTGCTTCGCGAGGCCGTTGCTGCTTTCAGCAAAGCCCCGTTCGCGAAAGTGTCAGAAGCCCGACCGTAAGGGAGGGCCGCGTTACCAGCAAAGAAATCCGATGACGGAAGCAGCCCTCCCTCACGGTCGGGCTTCTGACACGCTTACTGGCACTCGAAACCTCTGACGCGTAGAATGATGCGGCAGGAGCTACCTCGAAATTGACCATCACCGAAACTGCCTGTAAAAGTACGCCGCAAAGCGCCAACTTGCGCGTCGAGACGCTTTCTTTCGACAAAATTCCACAGCAGACCCGACTCTTCCTCGATTATCTGCGCGATCCGATTACTCTGCGAGGCTTCTACCCCGAAGCAGTTCGTTTTCATTACGAAGTTCCCAACCGTCGCGACCGAGTTTTGGCCAACTACAAAACGGATCGCGCAGCGGTTTGCGATGCCTTGGAGCGAATGAATCGCGGTTGGAAAGCAAGTGAAAAGACACTCGCGAACGTTAATCTGCTGCGCGACGCCGATTGCGTGGCCGTAGTTTCGGGCCAGCAAGCCGGCTTGTTTGGCGGGCCGCTTTACACGATCTATAAAGCGCTCTCCGCGGTGAAGCTGGCCGAATGCATGACCCAGCGCGGCGTCAAAGCGGTGCCCGTGTTTTGGATTGCCACGGAGGATCATGATTTCGCGGAAGTGGCCACGGCGGGTTTCATCAATCGCGATTGCGATCTTGGACGCGTAGCCGTGCCGTTGGAAATACACCGTGAGGACATGCCGGTCGGGCGCGTGACGCTCAATAAATCGATTCAGGAAACGATTCAGAATTTGATCGGAGCATTGCCGCAAACTGAGTTCAGCGACGATCTCGAAAAGCTCTTGCATGAAGCGTATGAGCCGGGACGAAAATATGGTGACGCCTTCGCCTGTGTGATGACTGCGTTAACGAGTCAGCATGGTCTGATCCTTCTCGATCCGCTCGACTCGCAATTAAAGAAGCTGGCTGCGCCACTTTACTCGGACGCCGCGCGCCGTGCGCACGAGATTGCCGTCGCGATTGAAAAGCGCAGTCAGGAATTGGTTGCAGCCGGCTATCATGCGCAAGTTAACCCTTCGGAAAATTCATTCCCACTGTTTCTGCATGATGAAGCCGGCGCCCGTCACGCTCTAACGCGAACGGCAAGTGGCAAATATCAAACGAAAGCTGATGGCGACGAACATTCAGCGGAAGAGTTCGCCGACTGGGCGTTGCGCGAACCCGAACGCTTCAGTCCTAACGTCACACTGCGCGCGGTGGTCCAGGATTATCTGTTGCCGACAATCGCGTACTATGGCGGCGCCGCCGAGATTGCTTACTTCGCGCAAACGGCTGAGGTCTATCGCGTTCTCGGTCGTCCGGCGACCCCGATCCTTCATCGGGCCAGCATGACGATGGTCGAGAAACACACGTGGCGCTCACTGGATCGTTACGGAGTGTCACTGGTTGATTTCTTCGCCGGATTTGATCACGTCGTCGCGCGCGTGGTCGAACAATATCTGGGAAAAGAAACTTCTGCCACCTTCGAACACACGACCAGGACTTTCAACGACGAGTTGGACCGTTTGCAGGAAGAGCTGCGCCGAGTTGATTCGACGCTGGCGGAGGCTCTGGAGAAAGGTCGGCGCAAGATTAACTATCAGATCGACGGTCTGCGCTCGCGTTTTAATCGGGCCCAGGTTGCCCGCGATGAGGCCGTGCA
>QHXE01000262.1 GCA_003222835.1 Acidobacteriota bacterium
ATTTCTGTTGACGACGATTTCGATCGAGTTGATTCCGCGCATCGAACGGCTCGTGGGCTGGCGATATGCCTTTATGATTCTCGCGCCCGGGCCACTGTTTGGAGTGATTTCTATGCTGCGTCTGCGTCGTCTGCCCGAGGCAACGAAGATTGCGCAGGGAAGGAAATAGCAGTGCGCGGACCGAGAGCGGCGAGGACTGGAGCGCAAGCGTCCTCGCTTGCAATGAGCGCAACTGGCGAGAGTTTGAGGTTGCAAGCGAGGACGCTTGCGCTCCAGTCCCCGTTACACTTCTGCCGGCGCGCCGCTCCAAAGCCCGCTGGTTGCAGTCGTCGCGCGGTGAGAGTTTAATATAGCTGAAAAATGATCGGCGCAAAATTAGGGAATTACCGAATCCTCGAAAAGATTGGCGCCGGCGGACAGGGAACAGTTTATAAAGCGACCGACACGAAGTTGGGACGTGCGGTCGTCATCAAAGTTTTACCGCCGGAGTTAACTCTCAAAGAAGCCAACCTCAAACGATTCGAGCGCGAAGCGCGGCTGGCGTCGGCGCTCGACCATCCGAATATCTGCACCATTTTCGATTTGAATGAAATTGGCGGCGTGCACTTCATCGCCATGCAGTACGTCGAAGGCAAGAACGTTCGCGAATTGGTCAGTGGCCGGCCGCTCGATCTGCGCAGTGCGCTCTCGATTGCGATTCAAGTTGCCGACGCTCTGGCCGCGGCGCATTCGCGCGGGATTATCCATCGCGACATCAAAGCGGGCAACGTCATGGTGACGCCGGCGGGACAGGTTAAGATTCTCGACTTTGGATTGGCAAAACTGTTGGATCACGAAGGCGGCGGCATTCATCAGACCGACTTAACCGAGGTTGGCATTCCGTATGGGACCGCAACGTACGCGGCGCCCGAACAAGCTCGCGGCGAACGCGTCGATGCGCGCGCGGACATTTTTTCCACCGGCGTGTTGCTCTACGAAATGCTGACGGGGATGTGGCCGTTTACGGGAAAGACCAGCGTCGATGTGCGTCATGCCGTGCTGCATGATGAACCACCGGCGCTCTACGAAGCGCGGCCAGGCGGCGCGCCGCAGCAATTGCAAGCGATTCTCGATCGCTCGCTGGCCAAAGATCCAAGGCAGCGTTATCAGAAAGTCAACGAACTTCGCGACGACTTGCGCGCAGTATTGCGTGAAGTCGAAGCTGGCGGGCCCCTAAGCTTCGAGCCGATCTCGCCAGTGGCGCCGCGACACTTGGCTGGAACAGGCCGCATGGGACGCGCGTTGCGTTGGTTACGTTCGAAGAGCGGCGAGCGAACCTCGCAGCAACGCGTCTCAACCTCCGACCGTCCGATGCACGATACGCCGGCAACCAGTCTCGGCGATCGTGAGCGCAAGAGCATTGCCATTCTTCCTTTCAGAAATGTCAGCAACGATCCGCAATCCAGCTTTTACGAGTTTTCGCTCGCTGACGCCGTGATCACCGAACTTGCCCGCGTGCGCGCCCTGGTCGTGCGCCCTTCGTCGGAGATCGTTAAGTATCAAAACATTCAAGTCGACCCCCGACAAGCCGGACGCGAGATGAGTGTCTCTGCGGTCCTGTCCGCCGGCTTCCTGCGCGCCGGCGATCGCATCCGCGTCACGGCGCAACTGGTTGACGTGGACTCTGGCGATCTGCTTTGGAGCGATCGTATCGACGCCGATGCCACCGACATCATCAACGTTCAGGATACTATCACGCAGGAAATTTGCGACGGCCTGCGGCTGGAACTGACCTCGGACGAGAAGGATCGGCTGGAACGCGGCAAGACCGCGAACGCCGAAGCTTACGAGGAGTATCTGCGCGGCCGCGATTGTTTGGGCCGTTTCATCTATCACACCATTGCCCGCAAAGACATCGACGAAGCAATCGAGCACCTCGAACGTTCGGCTTATCTCGATCCTTCATTCGCCCTCGCGCACAGCGGGTTGGGCAAAGCTTATGCTAATCGCGTGATCAAGGGTACCGGGGAACCGGGAGATTACGCCGCCGCCACGGAGGCATTCAATAAAGCCCTGGCACTCGATCCGGATCTGCTGGAAGCACGCCGGCACATGGTCCTTATTCACCTGTCACGCGGCGAAAAGCAGCGGGCGAGAGAAACGGCTGAACAATTGGCACGTGAGGCCCCCAACGATCCCGGCGTTCACTTTGCACGGGGCGTGGTCGCGCGGCTCGATGGTAACGACGAGAAGGCATTACGCTGCTTTGAACGCATGGCGCGGTTAAATCCCGCGGAGCGAGTTGTCGCCAGCTACAATCGGGCGCGCATCCTTAGATATCAGGGACGATACGATGAAGCGTTCGCGGAACTTGATCAAGGCGCCGAGATCGAACCCGATCATCCGTTGATCAAAACCTTCCGCGCTCGGACGCTGTACTATCACGGGGAACCGGTCAAGGCCGCGGAAATTCTCGAGCAGGTCCTCGAACAACAACCGCAGCTCGACGGCATTCGCCCAATCTACGCGACGTTCCTGAGCGCGCTGGG
>QHXE01000263.1 GCA_003222835.1 Acidobacteriota bacterium
CTCAGGTCACCAGAAAAGAGTAAGTAGAAGGTAATTGCAGCAATGATCGTAATGACAAACCGTACCTGCATGTAGCCGGGGCCAGCCGTTATCGAGCCCCATCCTATGATCGCGCATATCGTTAAGACAAAATACATTGCCATCACGATTAATCGTTTAGCTAATCCCTCTTCGACAGTGTTCAACTTAAATCCACAGCGCGAACAGAAATGCACAGGTTCCGAAGCTTGTTCCTGACCACATTTTGGACAAAACATCGAACCACCTCCATCAAGGATACGAAGCTAAACTACAGCGAGTTCGCTAATGAGTTGAGGCGAGTGCCGAACATGTATTCATCCGCAGATCTGCGGAATAAACCCGGATTTGGTGGTAAAATCCCGCACATGCCCAAACTGCTCGATCAAGTACGCGAAGTCATTCGGATGAAGCATTACAGCATCCGCACCGAACAAGCTTACGTCAATTAAATCAACCCCGTGAGAGAGAATCAGAGAATAATTCCGAAGGGTGTACAGTCTCTCACAGGGTCAAGCGCTACATCTTCTTTCATCACAAGCGGCATTCGGCGGAAATGGACGAGGCTGAGATTAGATCATTCATCTCTGACTTGGCAAGCAAGAGATCCTTCGCTATGTCGACCCAAACGGTGGGTCTTAGCGGGGCTAGCGCCGCGTAAGGATCAAGATGCCCTCCCTCACGGTCGGGCTTCTGACACGATGGCTATTGTCCCGCCAGGCTCAATGTAATTTCCGTGCGGCGATTCTTCGCACGGCTGGCGAGCGTGGTGTTCGGCGCCACGGGATTTGACCCGCCCAGGCCGCTGGCCTGAATGCGCGTGACGTCGACGCCGGCGGCAGCCAGTCTTTCAGATAAGGCGCGGGCGCGATCCTGCGTGAGTTGCTGCAATGCGCCTTCGTCCCCACGATTGTCGGTGTACGACTCGATGGCGATCTGCAAGTCGGGATTGTTCGCCAAAAGCGCGCCGATTTGATCGAGCTTCGCTGCCGAGGCTGGCAACAGGTTGCTCGATCTGCCATTGGCCCAGATTGATTCGTTCAACACGAGCGTCATGCCACGACCGCTGTCGCGCACCGTTCCGAAACGACTGAGAGATTGTTTCAATGTCTCTGCGGCGGCACGCTGATCGGCGATGCGCTTCTCAGAGGCGCGGCGCGCATCTTCGGCTTGCTTCTCTCCCTCGATTCGCGCCAAGCGCACCTTAGCGTCCTCTGCGTCTGCCCGGACGGTTTGCATCTCGGCACGCAGCCGCGCGATCTCGGTGCGCGCGTCGCGAAGCTGCTCAGTGGCGTTCAATGAATCTCTTTCAGCGAGTTCGCGGGCGTGCCGTTCGTTTTCGAGTTCGCGCTTCAGGCGAGTGTTTTCCTGGTTCGCAGTCGCAGTGTTCTCCTCGGCAGAGCGCACCGCAAGATCGCGCCGCTCGATCTCTTCGCGCCGCTCGCGCGCAATGCGCCGTGCCAGGGCCATATCTTCAGCCTTAGCCCCGCTGCTGATTGCCTGTCGCGCCAGGATATCGATCTCGCGCTCGGCTTGATGCGCGCGCCAAGCGCTCTCAGCCTGTTGCAAATCGGCTTCCGCGGTGCGGAGCTCGTTCGGCGCATCGCGATCGGCCCCGGCGTAACGCGCCAGATTGAGCGCCTGTCGCGCGCCGAGCAACGCTACCGGGATGTCACGATAGTCTGACTCGGCAATCATCGGCACGTTCGAATCGCGGAAATAATCGCTGGTGTTGCCGATGTACTGAATCTTCGCGGTCTCCAACTGGGCATTTCGAATCGCAACTGGTCCGACGTTCTCCATCACCACCATGCGACTGGGCGTGTGCACGAGAAAATGCGGCTCAGCAGTGAGGATCAGAGCGAAAGTTTGCAGCGGCGTAGTCACATCAATTTTCGAATCGATCAGAACGCTGCCGCTCCGCTTAATCTCACCCAGATTGTCGACGTGTCCGTCTGGCGAAATGGCCCAAAGCACGAAAGTCGTGTAAACGCTGCCAAGTTCGTACGCGCGTGGCAGATTCTCCAAACTCAACTCGACGCGCGTGCCCCGGCGTCCTTGTCGCTTGACCTTCGCAGTACCCTTCAGGCGCGGCAGGCGTGTCGTTCCGTGAAAGGCAACTTCGATCGTCTGGTTCAAAGGGTAAGTGATGGCGACTGTCGTACGGCGCGCATCATTCTGCGCCAGGGCCGTCGTCGCCAGAACAATTAACGCGAAAAGAACAGCGAATGGTTTGAAAGATTGTTTCATGGCCAACTCCTCAGTGATGACAATCAAGGGGGCGTGTCCGATCCTGATTGATGCGAAACATGCGATTATTGTTGCCGAACCGCCGTGGAACTGGCAAGCAATCTTAACTCCCTTGCCCCTTGGAGGCGGGCTTGAGGTTTGAAGATTCTTGCTCCGGCTAACGGTCAAATGAACTTAGCCGGTCTTTTCAGAGTCGAAGGACCTAAACGCAGAGGACGCTGAGACATCCGCAAAGTTACGCAAAGGAAAGCCTCCTTACGCCAACGGCGTTTCATAGCTTAGCCCAGGGTAACACCCTGGGAGAATTGGAGGAGCCCGAGAATCTACGCTGAAAGCGTTCAATAATGAGGGATGCAATGCAACAACTGAACGAATTATCAAACCCTTACAGGGTTTAATGAATTGTTCGGGAATCTCTGATCCCAGGGTGTTACCCTGGGCTAGGTTATGAAACGCCTTCGGCGTAAGAAACTGCTCTGTTCGCGTGCGACCCAGTTTTGAACAGACTCTGAAAGACCGGGCTAAACTCAAAGCGCCGCGATGCGGCGCAGGAGATGTTCAAACCGACAAATCATCGCCGGCAGCTAGCGCTTCTGCGATCTTTTGTATTCTTGTGTGCGTCTATACTGCGTGAATTGGATAACCAAGAAGCATATGGCAAAGACTAGAGCGAAGTGGATGTAGCCGCCTTTGTGCAGCAGGAATGTTCCGACAAACCACACAACGAATAAAATGGCGCCGACGATCCAAAGCATTTTGAGGACTCTTAGTGTTTAGCTGGCACCGAACCGTTGGGCAGCTCGACCGCACGCAGACCGGTGCGAGACGTATCGCCGGAGACTAACAGTGCGGCCTTGCCTAATGACAGTGCGACAATCGAGCGTGGCGCGAGCGAAGTTGCATGATTCGCCACCAGACCCGGGTCTTCGCTGTCCCTCCACACGATCGAACCGTCGCGGCCCGATAACGCTAAAGCGAAGACTTGACTGGTCGCGACGACGACGTCGATCACGCCATCGCCATTGACGTCGGCGAACGTCATACCGTCCGCTTCGCTGCCCACGTCAGCATTCCAAAGTATCTGACCGTCAGCAGCGTTGACCGCGACGACTCGACCATGCTGGGTTACCATCAACACTTCAGCGACGCCATCAGCATTGAGATCTTCAGCGACAAGAGTGCCACGCGGAGCATCGTCCTTGATTGCGACTCTTCCCAGCGGGCGCAAGTCGTCGGCGTTCAGTGCGGTCAAGCCATTCTTTGTGCCGACCATGACGAGCGGAGCATGCGACCCCTTAACAAATAATGGAGCCGTTGTGACTGCGCTACCTGCGTCTCCCGACCGCAGAACCGCGCCGGTTTCGTCACGGACTTCAATGCGGCCATTGGCGAAGGCTAGTAAAATCCGTTGAGAACTCTGGTCAATGAAAGTCGCCGGCCCGCCCACGACGCGCTGCGGAAGTTTAAGTTGCGACACGATGTTTCCGTCGACGCCATCCAGAAGGAACATGCGCTGTAACGAATTGTCAACAATGAAAACTAAAGAACTGCGCGCCGTTTCTAATACGGCT
>QHXE01000264.1 GCA_003222835.1 Acidobacteriota bacterium
AACCGAGTCCGCTGAAAATACGGTGACCTGTAACCAGACCCGTCTCGACTTTTCAGCAACCTGCCGGACTTCGCGCAGTCACAGTCAACTTAAGACGTTGGCGAACCTAATTCTTCGGCGGCTGTTTGTGGTAAATCTGGACATAGAGCACTTCTGCGTTATGAGGATTCATAGCCTGGAGAATCTTGTATTCCTCGGTGGCCGCTTTCTTATCGCCGGACATTAGATAGGCAAAGCCCAGATTGTAATGAGCCCCCGCATAATCCGACTTCAGTTGGATTGCCTGTTTGTGTTCCGTGATTGCCTCTTTCCATCTTCCCAAATTCCCATAGGCATAACCCAAATTGTTATGCGCGGCGGGCCAGTCAGGTTTCAATTGTACAGCTTGCTTGAACTCCGTCAGCGCCTCGTCTTTCTTCATCAGATGGCTGTAGGTGATGCCGATGTTGAAATGGCCTTCCGGCATGTCAGGCTTTAGCTGGATGGCGCGCTGCAGCGGTTCGAGAGCTGAAGTGAAATTGCCGACATTGTTATAAGCCCAGCCGAGATTGTTGTGAGCCTCGGCGTAGTTAGGCTTCAACTCGATCGCGCGCTTCAGAGGCAGGATTGCCTCGCTCCAACGCTTGCTCTTGCCGAGAGCATATCCCAGATTGTTATTCGCCTCGGCGTCATCGGGCCTGAATTGAATTACGCGCCGGTACGCTTCGACGGATTCGGGATAACGGCCCAACTTGTCATACATCCACGACAGCGCGCAGTAAGCTTCGACGAAATCAGGTTTGATTCGAACGGCTTGCTTGTAAGCTTCGGCAGCATCCGCGATCTTATCGAGCCGGCGATAAGCGTCGCCAAGATTATTGTACGCTTCGGCGTAATCGGGTTTGAGGTTGATGGCCTCTTTATAAGATGCTATTGCGTCATCATATTTCCCGGCGTTGTACGCCGCCACGCCCTGATCGTAATAGACAATACTGAGCGAGTTCCGTGCTTCTTCGTCTTTCGAATCCAGACTTACGGCTCGCTTGAGCGCATCGAACGCGTCCGCCTGTCGGTCAGTCTTGAGATAGGCATTTCCGAGGTCTCGATAAGCTTCAGCCCAATCGGGTTTGAGTTGCAACGCCTGCTTTTCCGCCGCAATGGCCTCTTCATATCGTTCAAGATTGAAATAAGCTTCACCGAGGTTGAGCTGCGCATCAGGGTAATTGGTTTTCTGGCGCAGCGCTTGTTTGTATTCGTCGACGGCCTTTTCATACTGGCCCGCGTCGAAATAATTATCCCCACGCTTGTTGTACTCTTCAGCCGTCAAAACGCGCTTTGCGGCGTCACCCAAAGTTTTAGAACCGAGCCCTGTATCGTTAGTTCGCCCTGTTTCTTTCCCGGTGTCGGTTCCTTGCTTACCGGTGTCAGTTCCCTGCTTGCCGGAGTCACTCCCTTGTTTGTCTGAGGCGGTTCCTTGCTTACCTGAATCAGCAGTTTGTCGCGTATGCGCCGAGCGGACAGTGGAGCGATCGATCGTTTTCTTCTCAATATGTTTGGGAGCATGCGAGCGATTTTGCGGCGTGCTGAAAATACCCTTGCCCAATTTCGCTTCGACGTCCGCGCTGGCAATCAACACGCTGGCGCCGCCGCCGATATCCTGTGCGAAAGAAACGGCTGGATATGTGAGGCCAGACAAAGCCACTGTGACCATCAAGACGATCGCACGAGCGTAGGTTGAAGTTTGGGTAATCATCTCTCACCTCGGAAGCAAAATCATTTTCAAAGGGGAGCAAACTCCTAAAGTCTACTGTGAGTCATGCTTGACTACAAGTACTTGGCCCCTTATTTTCAAGGCTGAATCGTAGACGTGAAAAACGTGGTCGTTTTGCCGTGGCTAAAATCCTACAGCGACACAAGCCAAAGAAATCAACCTGCATTGCGCTTTTGGCTTTCTTTTTCAGTTCTTTTGCAAGCAGTTCCGTGGCTCAGGAGTTTTTGCCAGCTCCTCCATCAGATCGCAGACTTGTCTATATCCTCGATGAGAAAAATCAACTGGCGCCGCTCCCTAACGAACCAGGACTGACACCGCTGCACACGGAACAAATTTCGAAGACCGATAGAGTGAGTTACATCGAATTGAAAGGCGAACATGCGTCGACGATTCTGACAACTTCGACGCCGCGCTGGTTTCTGTTCACCTATCAACGGCCGGGCGCGCATCCGCCTTTTTTGGTTTGGTTGACGCCTCGTCATCGCGCCAGAAGAGTCACTGCCATCGCTCAACGAGGAATGGCGGGCTTTGCGATCTCTTCGGAAGAAATCATCAAGCCTGCGATTCGCGTGTTGGCGAGCATGGGAGGCGACGAGGTTTTCATGGAATTGCGTCCGCGTAATTCGCTGATACCCGGAGAATATGCGATTATTGGCGATGACCTGACGCGCATTGCCACGTTTCGGGTAGTTTTGCAACCATGAATGTCCGACAAACTTTAGTTTGTCGCTAAGTTTTAGGCGAACTTAACTTCGATCGAGCGACAAACTGAAGTTTATCGGACATTCAGGAGAACAAGATGCAGGATTCATCAAGCGACTCTTCAACACCGCCTTCGATCAAAACGAAAGGCTTCTGGACGCCCGGGCGAATTTTGCTCACGCTGATCGGAGTCGCCTTGATCAGCGCGTTTGGGTTGTCGAGTTGCAACTCGACTGAAAGGAATACGAATCAGCCTGGGGCTGGGGTTGCGAGATCGGGGAGTCCTGCCAGCGCGAGTTCTCCGGCATCGCCATCAAACAATCCAGCACCGAACTATCCGCCGCCCACAGCATTCGTAAGTCTGCCTCAGCAAGTGCGCGACACTAAGGTTGAAACGCTGGAAGGCGAATCGCTCAAGCTTTCGGATTATGCAAACAAGGTCATCATAGTAAACATCTGGGCCACTTGGTGTGGGCCTTGCCGCCTGGAAATGCCTGAGCTGGTAAAGATGAATACCGAGTACAAGTCGCGCGGTTTGGTGGTGCTGGGATTGGCCACGAAGTACAACGAGAGTAATGACCCTGAGCACGTGAAAGAATTCGTTCGCTCGCAGAAGGTCACATATAAGATTATTTGGGACGACGGCACTTTAGCGGCGCCGCTGGTCGAGGCAGTTGGAGCCCGTTCAGTAATTCCCCAGAGCTTTGTGATCGCGCGCGATGGCCGCATCGTGAAACACTTTCAGGGCTTCAGCCCATTATCGACACCTCAGTTAATGCGGGCCGCGGTAGAAGAAGCATTGAACGATAAGGGCAAAGCGTGATCAGTTTCGCCCTCTTACAAAAGGCGAGAGGGAGTCTTGCAGACCGGTGCGCCAAAAAAGAGTCGGCAGCAGATTACTCCCCTCTCCCTTTGGGAGAGGGCCAGGGTGAGGGCGCGAAGCGTAGAGAAAAAAGAAAAAAGGTGTGGGGTTGTTCACTGCTTGCTAATCCCTCGCCCCAACCCTCTCCCAAAGGGAGAGGGCGTTTGGAAGACGGCGACTTGGCCTTGACTACCGACAGATTTCTGGCGCACTGCTTGCACCATGACCATTGACGTCAAACAAAAACTTCAGGCCGAACTTGGCGAGTTAGAGTCCGAGCTGCGCATACATCTGCCGAAAGAGATCAAGCGCGCGCTCGAGTTTGGCGACTTGCGCGAAAACTCGGAATATCAAACCGCGCTACAACGCCAGACGATGGTTAAAGCGCGCATCCGCGAGTTGCGCCAGCGCCTGAGCGAGATCTCGTCCATTGACCTATCGAGAATTCCGCGCGACAGAGCCGCTTACGGTTCGACGCTGGTGCTTTACGACGCCGAGCGAGAAGAAGAAGTCACCTACCGCCTGGTCACACCAGAAGAAAGCGATCCGGCGGCGGGTTTGATTTCTACCGTCTCTCCGATCGGTCGCGGCTTGATGGGCAAAGAAGCCGGCGACGAAGTAGGGCGACTGAAAACGCTGCATGACGAACCGGCCAAGTAGACGCGCAAGGCGCGCGAAGGAATAAGCGCGGCGCGCGACCTCAGTTCAACGTGCTGGCTCGCGGAAGATCAGTGGCGAGACGCGCCGCTGATTCGACTCAACCCCTTTTCTAATTCCTCATAGACCGGATACAACCATCTGCTCGCGGCCTCGTGACGAAAGGAAGTTTGAAGTTACTGATCATTTGTCTATGTTGAGATGGGCTCCGAAGGCCGGATCTTTTCCAACGCGATACCCATTACGATGGAGTCGGCACGGGCGCGGTACGTTTGGAGTTGCAGCGCCAGCTCACGGCCGGCGGCCCGCAGATTCGGAAAACGCGTTGTTCGCTTGAGCAACTCAACGCGCTTGTGCGAGGATTCTGCCGCAGTGCTGTTTGAAGATTGAGTCATTACCATCGCTCTGTCGTTTCCGGAAGAGAATTTAGCCTCAGATTGATCTCAGTTTGAACCACGAAACTTTCAATGTCGAGATCGGCGCATCGGTGAGTTTGCGCCCGGCGACAGAGGCTGACGAAGATTTTCTCTTCGAGCTTTTCGCCAGCACGCGAATGGATGAATTCAAATTTCTGCTCGGGGACGAGGCGCAGGTAGAGGCGCTCGTCAGAATGCAATTCAATCTGCAGCGCCAGCAATACGCCGGCGGCCCGCAGATTCGGAAAACGCGTTGTTCGCTTGAGCAACTCAACGCGCTTGTGCGAGGATTCTGCCGCAGTGCTGTTTGAAGATTGAGTCATTACCATCGCTCTGTCGTTTCCGGAAGAGAATTTAGCCTCAGATTGATCTCAGTTTGAACCACGAAACTTTCAATGTCGAGATCGGCGCATCGGTGAGTTTGCGCCCGGCGACAGAGGCTGACGAAGATTTTCTCTTCGAGCTTTTCGCCAGCACGCGAATGGATGAATTCAAATTTCTGCTCGGGGACGAGGCGCAGGTAGAGGCGCTCGTCAGAATGCAATTCAATCTGCAGCGCCAGCAATACGACGCGGGCTATCCCGAGGCTGACCACAGAATTATTCTTCGCGATGGTCAGCCAATCGGCAGACTGTTTGTCGATGAAAGCGACGTGGAATTTACGCTGGTCGACGTGGCGCTTTTGGCGGAACACAGGAATTCCGGTTTGGGGACGTACTTGATTCAGCAGTTATTGCGCAGAGCAGCCGGCAAGGGAAAGCGGGTAAGGCTTCACGTTTTGAAATCCAATCCGGCCCGCCGCCTGTACGAGCGGCTTGGTTTTTCCAGCGTGGCAGAAGATGGCATGTATTTCGAGATGCTTTGGGAATACAAAGCTGGCCCGTGGTAAGTTTGAGCATCCGCGGATTTTGAGAAAGGAGTAACGATGGCAGCCCGTTTGGAACATGAAGAGTTTGCCAAACATTTACACGAGCGGTTTCGCATCCGGCTCAACGAGCAAACAATCGAAGCCGAGTTAACGGAGATTTCAGAGCACCTGGTGTCTCCACGACAGGAGAGATTCTCGATTGTATTTCGCACGTCGAATGAGATGCTGCTTGAGCAAGGCCAGCGGCCTTTCGAACACGATCAAATGGGAAACTTCGAACTTTTTGTCGTGCCCATCGGCCGCGACGAAGATGGCACTTACTACGAAGCGGTATTCAATCGGTTGGTTAAGAAGAAATGAAGCGCTCAGACTATGACGATTACCTTGCGTGAGGTTATGCCCGAGGACGAAGCGCTCCTCCGAGAAATTTATGCTTGTACGCGCGCGGCTGAGCTGGCAATGGTTCCTTGGAGCGACGAACAACGAGAAGCCTTTCTGCGATTTCAGTTTGACGCGCAGGATTCTCACTATCGGTCGCAGTTTCCCGAAGCCAGTTATCAATTGATTCTCAAGAACACCGAACCGGTCGGCCGGCTCTACGTTTTGCGGGACGCGACCGAGATTCGGATTTTGGATATCACCGTGCTTCCACAATATCGCAATGCCGGAATCGGCACTTCACTAATCCGCGACGTGCTCGCTGAGGCAGATCGCAGCGGCCAGACAGTGACCATCTGGGTCGAGCAATTCAATCCATCTCAAGCTCTGTTTCAACGTCTGGGATTCGCGAAGATTCAAGCCGATGGCTACAGCGACCTTTTTCAATCCGTGCCCGGAAATAGCTGAATCTAGAAACCTTGACCCGGAAATGCGTGTTGAATGTTTTCTTGAAAGATATTAGACTCTAAAGTCGATCCTAGCGGACCCTCGCAGTTCCGCCCGGCTATCGGACCCGCCTCCGCTCGGCCAGATCAGGAGGGTAAATGTTAATTTCAAGAAGAACGTTCATGCGGGCCGGAACACTGGCCGCG
>QHXE01000265.1 GCA_003222835.1 Acidobacteriota bacterium
GGTTGTATGACAAAGAGCCCATCCGGTTTTTTCCAGTCCGAAGCAATCTTCGCCAGGAATTTGTTCGGCGCTACGCCCGCCGATGCGGTCAAGCTCAGTTCTGACCGGATCTGTTCACGAATCGTGCGCGCCACTTGTGTGGCGGTAGGCAAGCCAGTCTTGTTCTCCGAAACGTCGAGATACGCTTCGTCGAGGGACAACGGTTCAATCAAGTCGGTGTGGCGTTCGAAGATTTCGTGCGCCTGACGGGAGACCGCCCGATAGCGCGGGAAGTCCGGGGGCAGGAAGATTGCGTTAGGGCAAAGACGTTCGGCTCGAACAGCGGGCATGGCGGAACGTACGCCGAACTTTCGCGCTTCATACGAAGCGGCGCACACTACGGAGCGATTCCCGCGCCAGGCGACAATAACAGGCTTACCGCGGAGCTGCGGATCGTCCCGCTGCTCTACGGACGCATAAAACGCGTCCATGTCGATATGAATGATCTTGCGCACGCTCATGCGAGAACCATTTTATTTCATCGTGCAGTTGGAAAGTGCCGATAGCAGCTTAGCCCAAGAATTCTTGAAGGCTTGAATAGCGGCACAATTCGCCCAACTTCCTCCCGAATAACGCGGTAAGCCGTTTGGCTATGCTCTGATCGGGATTAACGACCTGTGATTACCGAGAATTCCGTCAGTATGTCAACCAGCATCCTTATGCCACGCTAATCGCAGATCTCGTCGATCACACTGGTTTTGTTGTTGGCAAGCATATCGGAGTCTAAAGACTGGCAGTGTCCGCCTCGCTCAGTCGACGAGTGCATCGAAGTGCAGGGAGTTCGTGTCGCGAAAGAATCGCGTTTTGGATCAGCAAAAGTGTGGTCAAGGAAAGCAGACGTGGACGAAGCGGCTTGCTCCCGCTAAGCGGCGCGTCTCTGGTATCGGTGGTGTAATCCCCCGACCTGAGGAATCGCTACCACGCGCCCCTGCGCCGGTGGTTCCACCGCTCTGGGCTCTGGCGCGCCTTTGCCCAAAGCTAGTAGGCAAAATAGCTTTGCAGTGTTCGACGCAACGATCTTTGGTTGCACACCATAACGTGGATGGAGCCCACCAACCGTTCCGCAAAGGGATTTTGCCCGTACATGCGGGGGTGCACCCCACAAGGGGTTCGCTGGGCTCCTGCGCCGAATTAGATCCCGAATGTTCCAGGCAACTTCCGGCCGTCCGGGAAGGCGGCGCGATTTTCTAGTCCCATGGCAGGCGAAAGCTCTGCGGTGCCAACGGAGGACCGTGTCGGGCTGAACCATCTGCAGACATCGCCGCCAACCGGACCAGAATCGCGACCACACAACCCACAAGAATCGGTCGCAGCGGTGGAAGTGCAAGCGACGCGGGGCGTTCTTTTGGAGAACCGCCAGTTGGTGACGAAGCGCGAGGATCTCCGCCTGCAGGGCCGCACGGGGTTCGAAAACTAGAGGCTACCAAAGCGAAAAGGGCGACGAAAAGAGAGCTCATCGTGGTCGCCACCATGATCTCACGATTGATCGGAACCTCTTTGTTTTCAGATCGGACGGAGTTTTCGGTAGCCACAGGTGAGGCCTTTCGCTTTTCGCACATGGTTCCTTGCTTTGAGTGGTTGTGTCCGGTTGACTTCAGATTTCGACAAGTAAGGAGCAATGTGATAAAGTAAGGAACGGAGGATTGGCTGTGAAGAAGCAGGCGAGAATCACAAGCAAAGGACAGATCACAGTGCCCCACGAGATTCGGCGCGCTATGGGTGTTCGCCCTGGCGACAAGCTGCTCTTCGAGAAAGACGGCAGCGGAGTTCGCGTCCGGCCGGTGCGAACTAAGAGTCCATTTGAAAAATATCGCGGCATCGGAAGCCCTGGCATTCGTCGCGGCAAAAAGGCTGTCGTACGATGGGTTCGTGAACTGCGCGGGCGATGACCACTGCGATTGACACAAACATCCTTGTTGCCCTCTGGAACGAGGATGATTCGCTGAACACACTGGCGCGGTCGGCCCTTGATGCCGCACTAGGACGCGGCAGCCTCGTCATTGCGGCACCGGTGTTCGCGGAACTTCTGGCCGCTCCATCGCGGGATGAAGCCTTCCTTGATTCTTTCTGCAGAGAGACAGGAATTTCAGTGGACTGGGACCTAAACGAAGTGATCTGGCGCACGGCTGGCCGGGCATTCCAACTTTATGTTGCGCGCCGGCGAAAACAGCGGGGGTCCGCGCAGCGGCGAATTCTCGCAGATTTTTTGATCGGAGCTCATGCTATCCAAAACGGATTCCGCCTTCTCACCATGGATCACCGCCTCTATCGTGCGGCCTTTCCTCGGCTTGTCATTTCGACGGTCTAAATTCGCGCGGATGGTTGTGCTTCGCGGTGGACTATAGGGCGAAGGACTCCACACGATTCGAGTTCCCAGGTGAAGTGCGCCAGTAACCAAATTGAACCGGATTAGGTGTTGGTTGACAGCGTTGCGAAACAATGTAGGCTTTACGAGAGCCGATCCGGCAAAGAAGGCTAGCGCTCTGATGCACCTCGGATTCCGTTTGTCTCTCGGAGATTTGGAGCGACAACGGTCGCTCGCGCTGCAGGAGACCGAGGTCAGCTGGATATAAACGTGCTCGTGGGTTTGACGGTTCAAGGAGTAAGATGACGTGGGAACGGCGCGAGCTGTTGCGCGGAGAATTTGGAACGTTGCATGGGAGCCGGGTGACCGCTTCGAGGTGCGAGCCTGCGCAATTGCCGACGGATCGACCCAACTGGTGTTGCCGGCGGTGCTGCTGGACCCCGCAACACTGCCCGAGGTTGTGGTAGACGAAGTTGGGACAGATATCCCATTCAATCTCACCACATCCGGTACTTCCCTCACGATTCCTGGACCGGCGAGCCGGTGGGCGGCTGATACCGACATCGAAGTGATCTGGCTTGAATATGTTTCTCCTCATCGGTATCGGTTGGTTCTCGAAAGATCCGGACCCTTCACAGCCGATGCGCCAACCGCAGCGCCGGACGACGCCATCGAGTTTGCATCCGCGGATCGCGAGCTCCTCTGTCGCCCGATGCCTCGCCTGACGCCAGTGGAGTTCCGCTTGGGGTTGCGAGCGACCCAGTTGGCGACGCACCCCGGATTTGACCGGCTAATCTGTCTGCCAATGGTTCGGGAGATGGACCTGCTCGAACACCAAACGCGCACAGCGAGAACCGTCTTGCGTAGGTTTAGGGGCCGGGCTATGTTGTGCGACGAAGTAGGACTTGGCAAAACCGTCGAAGCTGGCCTGGTGCTCTCTGAACTGCTGATGCGCGGCTTGGTGCGCTCCGCATTGGTGTTGACCCCGCCGTCTTTAATAGCGCAATGGCAGGGCGAGATGCGTCGGAAGTTCGCGATTGAATTGACCAGCTACGACGATCCGTCTTTTCGCAACGCTGGTGCCCCCGCTTGGGACGTGCATGACCGGCTGATCTTTTCGATTCACACCGCCAAACGCGAACCACACCGGGCCGCGCTTCTGGCACGAAGATGGGATATAGTGATCGTGGACGAAGCCCACCATCTGCGTAGTCGGACGACTGCGGCGTGGAAGTTCGCAAGCGAACTCCAAAGGCAGTTCATCCTTCTGCTGACGGCCACTCCGGTGCAGAACAACCTCGAGGAGCTGTTTAATCTCGTGACGCTGCTGGAGCCGGGGCTGC
>QHXE01000266.1 GCA_003222835.1 Acidobacteriota bacterium
TCAACGATGATTCATTTGTCGAAGGAAATGAAACTTTCAATGTCAACTTGCGCAATCCCTCGGGCGTTACTCTGGGCGCGCCGGCGGTGGCCACAGTGACAATCATCGACAATGACAGCGAGCCGTCCGCGAACGTCATTGACGATCCACCGGACGATGTTTGCCAGCACTATCACGACTTTCTGAATAGAACGCCCGACGCCGATGGTCTGGCTTTTTGGATCAATCAAATCACTTCCTGTGGTAGTGATCCGGTCTGCATCGATCTGAAACGCATCAACGTCTCGGCAGCTTACTTCTTATCGATTGAATTTCAGCAGACGGGTTATCTGGTCGAGCGAATGTACAAGGCGGCTTATGGTGATGCGAGCGGAACGTCAACTATTGGTGGGACGCATCAACTGGCGGTTCCCATCGTGCGTTTCAATGAATTTCTGCCGGACACACAGGAAATTGGCCTGGGAGTAATCGTGGGCCAGCCCGGCTTTGAGACGGTTCTGGAAAACAACAAGCAAGCATTTGCTCTAGAGTTCGTGCAGCGCTCGCGATTCGCGGCGGCGCTTCCAACCTCGCTGACCCCGACGCAGTTTGTAAATCAGTTGTTCGCGAATGCCGGCGTGACGCCATCGACAAGTGATCGGAATGCTGCGATCGCCGAGTTTGGCTCAGCCACAAACACCAGCGATGTGGCGGCGCGCGCGCGCGCGTTGCGCGACGTGGCGGAGAATGCAAGCTTGAATAGCCAGGAATTCAATCGCGCCTTCGTGTTGATGCAGTACATCGGATATCTGCGTCGCAATCCGAACGACGCGCCTGACGGAGACTATACCGGCTACGACTTCTGGTTGACGAAGCTGAATGCTTTCAACGGCAACTTCGTAGCCGCAGAGATGGTTAAGGCATTTATTACGTCTAGTGAGTATCGACAGCGGTTTGGGACATAAGTCAGAACCGCCTGCGGTAGCCTCCCGATATCACACTTTTAGATGACCAATGACCAACCGCCCGCTACCCCGTGAGATAGAGGTTCCTATTAGTCATAGCTTGTTACTTCGTCGTTATCTCACGTGGCGGTTCTGACGCGTTTACTTCGACGAGGCACGCAACGTGGCGATCGGTTCAGCTGATATTTTTGGTGAGCCGCTTAACTGACCGGCGAGCTCGTCGGTTGCTTGTTGCGCTTTCTCTGAGTTGTAACCATTGCCGCTTGGTTGTTTGCTCTGCTGCTCGCGCACATAGGTAAGCCACGGTCCCGGTGGTTCGCGCTCGCCGGAAGTGATCTCGAAGAAAAGCTTCTGGATCTTTGCGGTGATTTCTCCACGCTGACCTGAACCAATGGCAATGCGGTCAACCGAACGAATCGGAGTAATCTCGGCCGCAGTGCCGCTGAAGAAAACTTCATCGGCCACATAAAGCGCTGCCCGTTGAATGGTGCGTTCCTTAGTCGTGAGCCCCAGCTCCCCGCAAATTTGAATCACGCTGTCGCGCGTGATGCCCGGCAATACTGATGATGAAAGTGGCGGCGTGTTCACGATGCCGTTGCTGACGACAAAGATGTTCTCACCAGAGCCCTCAGAGACGTACCCACGATCGTCGAGCGCGATGCCTTCAGCGAATCCGTTCAGGAGCGCTTCCATCTTGATCAGTTGCGAGTTCATGTAGTTGGCGCCGCTCTTAGCCATGGCTGGCAGAGAGTTTGGCGTCAGACGGTTCCAGCTCGAAACGCAAACATCCACGCCTTTTTCAATTGCTTCATCGCCCAGATATTTTCCCCAATCCCACGCTCCGATATAGCAGGTCAATGGATTGGGAAACGGATTCACGCCAAACGCCGGATGTTCTTCATCCAGGCTGCGGAACAGAATAGGTCGAATGTAGCACTGTTCCAATCCACTGCGCCGCACCAGCTCGATCGAAGCATTGCAGAAATCGTCGATGGACCATTCGTGATCCATGCGATAAATTTTGGCCGAGTTCAAAAAGCGCTGCATGTGCTCGCGCAGCCGAAAGACAGCCGGGCCGCGTTTCGTCGAGTAACATCTGATTCCTTCAAAGACGCTGGAACCATAATGCAGAACGTGTGACATCACGTGCACGCGCGCATCATTCCATTTGATGAATTCGCCATCGTGCCAGACTACGTCGCAAATGCGCGGAGTGGCCACGTCTTTTGCTTGGCCGCTTTTTGAAAACATGTATTTGATTCTCCCTTTTTGGAGATTAACCCTTGAAACTGCGAGAAACGCGAATGACCTGATTGACAAAGCACGATACTCTAAACGCGCGCTCGTTTGCAAGATGGAGCGATGTCCATTCGGAAGCGTTTAGAGTACCGACTTTAGTCGGCGCTTGCTTCCACAGAGATGGCTTCGTAGGATTCATAAACGAGCTTGCATTCAACTAAGAATTCCAATCAGCCTGGGTTTTCCCGAATTTCGAGAGCGACTGTAAGATTGATCTGCTTAATTATCGGCGCAGCGCTGGTCTCTCTCTTGAGCATGTGTCGTAATTCAAGCAAAACCGAAAACTCGGAAAAAACCATGACCAGTACCTCGACAAATTCCGCCGCCACCGATCCGCTTTCGATTCACCGCCGGGCCATCGTCGTCGATATGCATGCTGACACGACGCAGCGACTGGTTGACGAAGGCGTCGATCTGGACCAGCGACTGGCGGGCGGTCATCTCGACGCCGTCCGCGCGAAGGAAGGCGGCCTTGACGCGCAGTTCTTTTCAATCTGGGTCGAGCCGGAATTATTCGGACTCGGCGGCCCGCGGGCGATGAAACGCGCTGACTTACAGATTGAGGCGGTGCGCGCGCTGGCGACAAAACATCCGGAGACGTGGGAGTTGGCGATGACCGCAGCCGATGTTCGTCGCATCGCTTCGGCTGGAAAGATCGCGGCGCTGATGGGGCTCGAAGGTGGCTACGCGATAGACGAGAAAATCGATAACGTCGGACGCTATTACCAGATGGGTGTGCGTTACATGTCGCCGGCTTGGAGCGTCAGCACAAGTTGGGCTGGATCGTCTGGCGATGAAGTGGGCAAAACGCGCGGACTTAATGAGTTTGGGAAACGAGTGATTCTCGAAATGAATCGGCTCGGCATGATGGTAGACGTTTCGCATCTTTCCGACCCCGCGTTTTGGGACATCGTCAAGACCTCTACCAAACCGGTGATTGCGACGCACTCGGGTTGTCGCGCAATTGCGAATGTGCCGCGCAATCTTACCGACGACATGATTCTTGCGCTGGCGAAAACCGGTGGCGTCGTGAACGTGATCTTCTATCCCGAACATATCGAGCCAGGGTGGAGCCAGCAGAAGAAAAAGGTTGATGCTGAGATTGCGTCTCTGGTTCAGCGCGCTTCCGATGAAGAGAAAGGCGATGCCGTGCACAAGAAACTGGCGCGCGATCGGGTGCGGCGCGAAGAATACTTGAAACGGCTGCCGCCCGTAACCGTCGCGCGCGTCGTCGATCATATCGATCACACCGTGAAGCTGGTTGGGATCGATCACGTGGGCATCGGATCGGATTTCGATGGCGTTCAAGCTGTGCCAGTTGATCTCAAATCGGTCGCGGATCTTCCGAACCTGACGAAAGAACTGCTACGACGCGGTTATTCGGAAAGTGACATCGACAAGATTCTCGGTGGCAACATGCTGCGGGTGATGGAGGAAGTTGAACGGCATTAATTGTGGTTACAGAACCGTGAGCGGTAGCGACCGGCCCAGTTCGGCAAAATCGAGTCTCGACAGTGACCAGAGAGAGCAGGCGGGGGTGCGCCGTGCTGAGGCTAAGCAGTCGGGACGACTGCGTACCGAGGGCCGGTCGCTACCGCTCTCGGTTCTGTCACGGATGACAAAAGACGCGCTGGGGAATAACATCTCTTGTGTTGGGAACGGAGACGAAGTAATGTCAGCTCAAGTAAAGCCACGTTACTCGCTCGAGGACTACTTTGAGTTGGAACTCGCGTCTGACGAAAGATGGGAGTGGTTCAACGGCGAAGTTTTTTGCCTGAGCGGTGTGAGCCCCGAGCACGATCAACTTGAAAGCAACTTTCATCTGGCTCTCAGACTTGCGCTCGATGATCGCGACTGGCGGGTGTTCCTGGCGGACATTCGAATCAAGACGCCAGCCGCCCCGCCTTATCGCTATGGCGACTTATCGGTGACATGCGGGAAGCCAATCGATGAAGAGATCGGCGGTATTAAGGCTCTCGTCAACCCTGTTCTCATCATCGAGGTCTTATCGCCTTCTACCGAGGCTTACGATCGGGGCGACAAATTCACCTATTACAAATCAATTCCGAGCCTCGTGGAGTATCTGCTCGTCGCGCAACACCGGCCGCATGTCTCACAATTCATCAAACAGAGCGACGGCACATGGAACCAGCGAGAAGTCAACGATCTCACCGGAAGTTTGTATCTGCCAGCTATCGGATGCACACTGGCGCTCGGTGAAGCTTATCGCGGGATCGAATTCTCCGGCAGTAAGCCAAACCTCGTGCCTCCGGAACAATTGGTATGAAGCGTCGATTGTCCTCTGCTACAGGCTCAGACTCAAATCAAATTCCACCTCGAAAAGTTTGCACTCCTCGCATCGGCGCGCATCTTCCGATCAAAGGCGGCTTGCACGAAGCCTTGCTGCTGGGAGCTGAACTCGGCTGCGGTGCGATCCAATTGTTCTCACGCAATCCGCGCGGCTGGATGGCCAAGCCGCTGACAAAAGAAGTCATCGATCTCTTTCGAAAGACGCGAAAGCGCACGAAGCTCTCGCCGGTTCTGATCCATGCGAATTACTTAATCAATCTCGCGGCTGCCGATGAACTGTTGCGGGCGAAATCGATTGCGTCGTTTAGAGAGGAACTCGAGCGGGCGATTCTGCTAAGCGTCGATTATCTCGTCGTCCATCCTGGCAGTGCGCGCGGCGCATGCGAGACTGATGGAATCGAAACCTGCTCTCGTAGTCTGAACGCGGCTTGTAAAGGACTAAGGTTCGGAAGGCTTCGCGTTCTGTTGGAAAACACCGCCGGCCAGGGTGAGTGCATAGGTCATCGCTTCGAGCATCTGCGCGCGATTATGAATCG
>QHXE01000615.1 GCA_003222835.1 Acidobacteriota bacterium
CGAAAGAATATGACAAAGATTTGAACCAGCTTCCGCGCGACGCTGTCATGATCGCCGGCGCCCAGAGCGTTGCAGTCAAGTATTGGCGGGGAGTTGGAGAAGGCGATTGGGACGTCATTGCACCGGGCGCGGGTTGGCCTGGAACGCAACTGCCTTTAGTGATCGAAAGCTATTTGAAACAGGGACGACGGGTCTTTATCGACGCAGATTCGCGTTGGTGGCAACCGTGCGGTTGGCACGTACCCGAGATTAAAGAAGTGACCCGACTCCCATCCTGGTTTCGTTTTCGCGGCGTCACGCTAACCATCTATGAGATTCGAACGCAGGAAGATTCATCCGCGACAGATCAACCGCATCTGGAAAACCTATTACCTGAAAATCGGCTGGAAGAGGTGAAGAACTGTTTTAATTCGGGATAATTGAGGCTACGCGGATCGCAGTTGGACCACCGCCGGCTGTCCCGGAACGAAGTAATCGGTCTTCGAAGGAAACAAGGCCTCTTGCCAGTGAGGCTTCCGCGAAATCCACGTGCTCACCGATTCCGCATCGACTGGTCTTGAAAACAGATAACCCTGGCCGTATTGACAGTTGAGTTTGCGAAGCTGCGCCAATTGGCTCAACGTCTCGACGCCTTCGGCCACCACTTCCATACCCATATTTTCTGCCAACGAGATGATGGTGCGCACGATCTCTATGTTCTCGGCCGCTTCGCCGATGCGTCCGACGAATGAACGATCAATCTTTAGCGTGTTCACCGGGAATCGGTGCAGATAGCCGAGCGAAGAATAACCGGTGCCAAAGTCGTCAATGCTCAATTGCACGCCGAGAGCCTTCAGCCGCCGCAGCAACTGCACGGCCGTCTCGGCATTTTCCATCACCGCGCTCTCGGTAATCTCAAGTTTCAGATATTTCGGATCGATTCGAGTCTCTTCCAGAACCTGGCGGATTTCGCTTACCAGTCTGGGCCGCGCAACCTGCTTGCCCGAAAGATTCACGCTCATGAACAGCGACCGATTCGCCGCCGACTGCCACTGCCATTTGCCTAGTTGTTCGCAGGCCCGCCGCAATACCCATATACCAAGAGGCACGATCAATCCCGTGTCTTCGGCCAACGGAATGAAGTCTGACGGGTTGATGAACCCGCGCTCGGGATGCTGCCAGCGGACCAGCGCCTCAAAGCCGGCGAGTTGCCCGCTGTCGAGCGAGACGATCGGCTGGTAATGGACTCGCAGTTCTTCGCGGTCGATTGCGCGACGCAAGTCATTCTCCATCTGCAGCAAATAGACGGCGTGCGTGTGCATGCCTTTGTCGAAAATCTCGTAGCACGCCTTGCCCTGAGCTTTCGCTCGATACATTGCGGTGTCGGCGTCGCGCAGCATGTTCTCGGGATGATCGTAACCCGTAGAGCTGAGCGCGATGCCGATGCTGGTGGTGGTGAAAACTTCATGGCCGCTGAGGTTGAAGGGAGACTGGAGTTTCTCCTGAATTCGCTGCGCCATCTTTGCGGCTTCGTTTTGATCGGGAATGCCATCCAACAAGACCGCAAATTCATCGCCACCCAGTCGCGCCACCATGTCGGCTTCGCGCGTGCAACTCTCCAACCTTCGCGCCATCGCGATCAGAAGTTGATCCCCGATCGAGTGGCCCAGGCTGTCGTTTACGTTCTTGAAACGATCCAGATCCAGGAACAGCACTGCGAATTGATAGTCCTCGTGCTGCTTGGCGCGCTCAATCACGAACTTCAAATTCTCGGCCAGCAAGGCGCGATTCGGCAGATTGGTCAGCGTGTCATGAAAAGCGGCGTGGCGAAAGTGTTCCTTGCTCTCCTTTAACTGTGAGCTGATGCGTTCCTGCTCGGCGATGTGACGGTTGAGTTCTTCGACGTGGCGCTCGGCCTGTTCCGCGCGCTCGCGCTCAGCTTCGGCGCGTGCTCTTTCCGCCTCCGCGCGTTGACGCTCCGCTTGCTCAGCCTGCGCCGACGTGGACTTAATCTCGTCCAGATATTTGTGGTAGGTGAAATAGATGATCGCGATGACCGGCGCGCCGACGATGAAAATTGTAAATCCCGCCTTCGCGAATGAGTTGACCGTCGCGGCGGCAACTGCAGCTCCGGCGATATAGGTGATCGAAGTCCAGAGATAATGCTTTTGCCAAGTAAGCCAGACAGACTCGCCGGTTTTTAATGCCAGGCCAACCGCGGTGAATCCGGTGTTAGCGAAATACTGGACCATCGCCATCGTGCCGACGGCGGCGATAAAAGACGACAACTCAAAGGCGCGCAAGTCGGCAACTGATCCGAAGAACACCCGCAGGACAACTACTGTGAGAAAGGTGGAGCATGCCATCATCGCGGAATTAAACGCAATTACCACAGGCGTTTTGCTAATACGCAAACCTGAAAAAAGACCTTCCGCCGCAGCCAGAACCATTCCGGCAAAACCTCCGTAAAGCAGCAGCACCAAAAATATGAACGTATCCGAGACGGTAATATTAGTGTTGACCCGAGGAATTTGGACGGCAAAGCGAGAGCTTACGAGTATCGTCACCGCAAACAACAATAGAAACCGCAAATCAAAGTGCGGTGTTAGCAGCCATGTCGGCGCAGAGACGAGGGCAGCGGCCCCGCAGATTATGATCGAGTACCTGTATAAGGTTGCCGCTCTGGGCCACCCGGTCATTTGAATTACCGTGTCCATGATTTTCCCTGTGAAAAAGTTAGTTAGCGAAGGTAGATGGTTTCGTAATCGCTGTGAAACTTGTAGCCTGCCTTTTCATAAAAGGCCGCTGCGTTTTGGTTCTTTTGGTTGATCGTCAGGCAAATAGAATTCGCCTGGGTAAGCAGCGTCGACGACAATTGCGTGAGGCAACGCAGGCCGTGTCCCTTCCGTCGTTCCTCGGGGTGTACGTGAACGCCTTCCAGATACGCGACCTGAGGCGTCATCGCGATAACATCGGCCTTAAAGATCAACCGATTATCCTGCATCAAGACCCATACTCGTCCCCGCTCGATCCGTCGTGCGGTGCGGCGACGAAACCCTCCCGGGTCTTTCTGAAGCGGGCTGACTCCGCCTTCCTCGAAAGCCATCAAGGCATTTACTGCCAGAACCTTTTCCAGATCGTTAAGCGTCGCCGGCCGTAGATTGCTTAGCTTTTCCTGAACCAGCAAGGCTTCACTCTTTTCGAACAGCAATTCGCTACAAATCCGGCGTGTCGCTACCTGGTCACCGGCATAGTATTTCCAGAACTTGTTGATTATTTCGCGCTCGCCCCTAATCAAGTGTGAGATCTGGCAACGACGTGCCAAGTGCGCAAAACTGGTGATCGAGCTTTCGCTCCTTGCTTCAATTATGGTGGCGTGGCCGACCAGGGCCACGCCTTCCAGTTTACCAAATCTTCCGCGGCACGCATAGAATGATCCACGATTCTGTGGGCTGATCAGGCCATTGTCATTAATAAGGCCGGCCATGAAGACTGTGTGGAGGGGACGCGCCGACAGAAACTCCAGGACTTCGTTTTTGTCTGCCCGCCTTGACTCGCAAACCGTGCAGGGCTCTGACGCTTGCGCATACGATTTAACTATCGCCCCTGATTCCTGCCGCATCATTGTAACCGCC
>QHXE01000616.1 GCA_003222835.1 Acidobacteriota bacterium
GAACGATGCCACGCTCGCGAGTTTTCTCTTGCAGACGCAATTCATAAAGCAAAACTTGATCGAGAATCAATTTGCGAATCTCGCAATCGATTTCCCAGATGCGCCGATTCAGCGGCGGGACGAGTCTTTCGTGCTCGTCAAAAACCTGATCCGCAACTTCGGCAAGCTGACGGCGCAGTTCTTCTCGATCCTGCCCAGGCAGATATTGTTTGCGGTGCTGCTCGAAGAATCGTCTCAGAATGTCATGCAGCAGCTTGCCCGCGTCAATCGCTTGTAAATCGAGGGCGGCTTCGCTGCGGGGCTCGAGTCTCAAGACGCGGCCCGCAAAAAATCTATAGGCGCAGTTGCCATACGTGCTCAGCGCACTGGCGCTATGAACGTAATCTGGTCCGAAGTGTTGGGCCAACATGGCGCGCAAACCTTCATTCGTGATCTCGCCGTCGAAGCGGCCAAACCGCTCGCCATTTCTTTCGCGTTCGATATCAATTCGCCGTAACGCCGCCGGCGAAATGTAACCGTGTAATTTCGCTGTCTCCAATAAAGCTGCAATCTGTTTCTTTGGCAGCAGAGCGCGCCGATTCGCATGGTGTCTATGCCGCTCGTCCTGACGCACCAGCGCCAACGCGAGTTCCGACGCAGTAGAAATGTGTTCGATTTCACGCGTGTCAACGTCGCTGCGAATCTGCACTCTGGTGATCTCGACGGGGGCAATCGCACGCTGCAATTCTTCGAGGTAATAAGACGCAACCGTCTCATTGCCATCGTCGGTCGTGAGCGGCCTGGTCAGATAAAGACGGTCAGTCGCCCGGCAGGCGGCCTGATAGAAATAATGTTCTTCTTTAAGCAGCGTATCGGTGGAGATGTCTTCGAGGATGACGCCATATTTCTTCAGGCGTTCGCGCTCTTCATGCGGGTAAAGCCAATCGCGCGAAGCTCTCAGCGGAAAGCCGCCTTCGATCATTCCGGCGATGAAGACGGCGCGAAAACGCAGCCCGCGCACGTCTGTCGCTTCCAGCACCCGCAGCCCGTCACGATTGGCATCGCTAATCAAGAGCGATTGCGAATTCAGAGAACGCTCAACTTCATCGATGAAAGCAGATAGGGCGACCGGTTTCGGAAGTCCGCGCGTAAGCAAGGGCTTTGTAGCCCTCCCTGACAGTCGGGCTTCTGACACCACTTCGCTCGCGAACTTGACACTACGCACGGCGGCGGCCATCGCGCGTCGCAGACTCTCCAACCCGCGAACGTCGGCGATGGCTTGCGGAATGTCTGAAGGGTCGGTTTTCTGAAAGGGTTTTCTCACCTGATTTGAGAAGTCGAGGTGATCGAGCAGCATCATCAGCGCGCCGCGCAGTTCTTCGGGATCAGCTTCCGCGGGCAAATCCGCGATTAGTTTTTGCAAATGGCCCAGAATCATTGAAGTCCAGGCGATAGCCGCAGGATGAACGGGCACTGGACGCTTTCGTTTTGCTAATTCCTCTGCGGCCTCATCCGGGGTCGCGACGGTGGTCTCTTCGTGGTCGTCGTTATCCGCGATTAATGACCGAGCAGCTTCGGGAGAAGGGAACAGGTCAATCAGACGCCGAGCGCGATCCAGCCACGCGTTCGCACGCAGCTCGCTGCCGACGTAAGCAATGACGTTCTCGATAATGTCCGGGGCCCACTGTCCGATTCCTAAACTGGCGCGCAGTCGGTCCTGACGTTGTGCGGCATCGAATGACTGAGAGCGTTCTGTTCCGCTTTTGTCTCGCAGCAGGACGACGAATTGTTTGTCAAAGACTTCGACCAGCGCTTTCAGGTCTTCCTTTGACAGCGAGAAGTATCCGGTCTTTATCAGGTGAGCCAAGTCGCTGGCCCGTGAATTCTTGAGGTCTTCCCGCGACGTCTCTTTGAGCAGTTGAAACAGTTTTGCGCCCGCTCGGACCGCCGGTATCTGTGGGGCCTCGACGCGGTGTTCGAGATTGCACGGGATCGATTCGTCGGCGCAGACGCGCAAAATCGCCTCCGCATACGCCGCGCGTTCACGCACCACGACGGCAATGTCGGAGAGCTTGTAGTCGTCCTTAAGGACTAGCGATTTGATTTCTTTGGCAATCGATCTGATTTCAACTTCACGATCGCTACATTCGAACAAGAACACCGGAGCGCTCGCATCCTGCGGGCGGACCGCCGGCATCTTGCCTGCTGCCAATCGTTCCTTCACACACGGCCCACCGCCTCCGCCCTCAGAGTTAAACAAGCGCTCGCGCAAAGGAGCAACGACTTCGCTTACTACTCCCGGGTCGCTGCCACGCCTAAGGTCAAACCTGTCGATCGCCATCAAATGATCGATCGTCGAATGAAACGGACGAAAAATTTCCTGGTTTCGCTCATCGCCGTTGAGATTCACAATCACATTCGGCATCGAAGGGATCAACCACCTGAGCATCTCGCCTTGTACCGGCGTGAAATCAAAGAAACCATCGAGTACCAGCAAATCAATCTGGCTGAGCCAGGGCAGGTAAACCTTTCGCCCTTCGAGTTCACCGCGCAAGACTTGCAGCGCGCGAAGCTGGTCGGCATCTTCATCGGTTAAGCCAAACCGATCCAAGCAATCGGAGTACGCGGCATAAATCAACGCCACTTCGCGATCGAAATCCATTTGGGAAAATTGGTCTTTGATCCTTGATCTTTGGTCTTGGAACTGGAAATCCTGGGTGCGCAATTCAATTATGCTCTGAAATTCTTCCGGAGACTTGCCTGCGCGCTGAAGTTCGCCAATCAGCGATGCGACGGTGTTCACGCAACCATCGCGATGCGCTAGAGGTCGAATCGCCTTTAGCTTCCCGGTACTTCCGAGTTGCTTGATGATTTGGGAAATGAGAGTGCGGCGCACCGGCAAGTCTTCGCGATCGATTGCTAACCGCGGAGGCAGCGACTCGCAACCTTCGGCATCGAACGTCTCAGAGATTCGAGCCTCTGAGAAGCGCGCGCTCGATAAGACGCGTCTGACGAATCCTCGGAAGAGATAGACTGGGAACTCATCCCAAACGCCTCTAACGTGTTCTCCATCCAGCAGCCTTTCGCTAACAAGATCGAGTAGCGAATGCGAAGCCGCAATGTATAAGAGCCGATCGACCTGACCCTTCGAAACGTATTCCGCGCAGCGCGTCAATAAGCGCTTGCGATTCGTTCCCAG
>QHXE01000617.1 GCA_003222835.1 Acidobacteriota bacterium
TACATCAAGTCTATTCGCAATCGATGAAACGCTGCCCTATCTGCCAACAGACCTATTCCGACGAAACAATGAAGTTTTGTCGCTCAGACGGGACGACCCTTGAGCATTTGGAAGACGCTCCGACCGAAATACTTACGAAGAGATTTACTGCTGACACCGAATCGAGTGCTGGTCTGGCAACAACAGTCCTGGACACGGCAAGAGTACGAACAACGGGAGATCTGAAACCGGAAACTCGGTATGCGAAAAGCGGCGACATCAATATCGCCTATCAGGTGCTCGGAAGTGGCCCAGTCGATCTGATCTATGTACCTGGCTGGGTCAGCCATTTGGAATACGGTTGGGAAGAGCCTTCTCTCGCTCGTTTTTATCGGCGACTCGCCTCTTTTTCACGTCTGATCTTGTTCGATAAGCGGGGTACTGGACTGTCTGACCAGAGCACCAATATGCCGACGCTTGAACAGCGAATGGACGATGTGCGTGCAGTGATGGAAGCCGTCCACTCTGAACGAGCGGTTGTCTTTGGAATGTCTGAAGGCGGCAACATGGCCATGCTGTTCGCTGCCACGTATCCAGAGCGAACTATTGCCTTAATTACCTTCGGAGTATTCGCCAAGCGAATTTACGACGCCGAGTATCCATGGGCTCCGACTCCTGAAGAGAGGCAAAAATTCTACGATGCTATCGAGCACGAGTGGGGCGGGCCGCTGGGCGTGGAAGACTTGGCACCGAGTATGGCGCATGACGAGCGCTTTCGTAATTGGTGGGCCAGTTACCAAAGACGCAGCGCCAGCCCGCGCGCGGCTCTGGCTCTTGCTCAGTTGAATACTTCAATCGATGTGCGACACGTGCTGCCTGCGATCCGAGTTCCAACCTTGATTCTGCATCGCAGAGAGGATCGAGACTCGAATATCGAAGAAGGACGATATATCGCGTCGCACATTCCCGGCGCGACACTGGTTGAGTTGCCGGGAGAGGATCATCTTTTGTTCGTTGGCGACCAGGACGCGGTTTTGCGGGAGGTTGAAAGGTTTATTAGCAACAGCGGACGCACTGCCGATGTCGACAGCGTGCTCGGCACCGTTCTGTACATAGCGACCATTCCCAAGACGAAAGACGACGGATCAGATGCAGGTCGTTTCAATGTCCTCGCCAAGCGCGAAGTTGAATGGTTTAAGGGACGAGTCAGTGAAGCGAACGACAATGAGTTCTGTGCCATTTTCGACGGTCCCATCAGAGCGATACGTTGTGCCAGAGCAATACGCGATTCGGCCCTTGAGCTTGGTATTGAAACGAAAGCAGGATTGCATACAGGTCTGTGCGAGATGAGAGGGGATCATGCGAGCGGTGCAGCTGTAGAAATTAGTAGGCGAGTCGCAGATCGGGCAGCAGCGGGGGAAGTGCTGCTAACGAATACGGTGACGGACTTAGTGTCCGGTTCAGAAATCGTTTTTAGTAATAGAGGTGCCTGCAACTTCGAAGGTTTATTAAAGGACTGCCGGCTGTCTGCCACAGTGTGATCGACGGGTCGGCTAGAATCCAGTGGGAAATGGAACGGATAATGATGGCCACAATTTCACGAGACGAACTGAAGCTAAAGATTGATCGCGGAGAAGAGTTTCAACTGGTCGAGACTCTGCCTGCGGCTACTTATCATCACGCGCATTTGCCCGCCGCGATCAACTTGCCACCCGACCAAGTGACACAACTGGCGCCGACACTTTTGCCGAACAAGGAAGCGGAAATCGTGGTTTATTGCGCCAGTCCTACTTGAAATGCTTCTGAGAACGCCGCCCGTGAGCTGGCGGTGCTGGGTTACACGAACGTACGCGACTATGCCGGAGGCAAGCAGGACTGGATTGACGCAGGGTTGCCTACTGAGCGCGAGCACAAACACTAGGCTCACGCGCGAATTTAAGTAATCATTAGTGCGACAATTACCGCCAAGTCTTTTCTTAGGAGGACATGCTCGTGAAAATGGCAGCAGCATTGATACTAATGGTTCTGTTTTCCCCAGTAGTGACTGGGAATTCACAATCGCCGACCGGCTCAATGCGCGGGTCGCCAATTGGTGTCGGAGACATAGCGCCAGACTTTACCCTCCAGGATCAGAATAATAGTAAGGTCACGCTCTCCGACGTGCGGGGCAAACGCTCTGTTGTACTCGTTTTCTATCGTGGTTATTGGTGACCGTTCTGTGCCCGGCAGTTAGCCGGACTCAGAACACTTCTGAAAAAGGATGAGAATGTAAAACTGTTCGCGATTAGCATCGACCCGCCGGATGTAAGCCAGACTTTCGCAGACAAGATAGCCTCTGATGGGAAGGGCGAAATCAATTTTCCGATTCTCTCAGACTTCGATCACAAAATCATTGACGCCTACGGACTTCGTGATCCCTCCTACGAAGGTCAGAAGGTTTACGGCATTCCGCATCCGGCCGTTTACGTGATCGATAAGCAGGGGAAGGTTGCCTGGGCCAGGATCGAATCGGATTACAAGCAGCGTCCAACCAATGAAGAAATACGCGCTGTGCTTGATAGGTTGAAATGATTCATTCCCCTTTGTTTTAAGTTGGTGCCTTGAAAGAATCGAAAGGAGTCCTTCCTGTGCCGAATGACGATTCGACCAAAAACAATTCTTCTAACACGACTGCGAGCACGTCGGCGACGACAGGGCTGGCAATCATGCGCGTGGGTCTCGGCGTGATGTTTCTCTATGTGTTCTTCGAGAATCTAAGCAAGGGTCTCTACGGCAAAGATGGTTACGCTGGTCTCATCAATTATTACGTTGAAAAGGGCCATGCTCCCGGCTTCTGGAAGAGCATAATGAGTTTAGCCGCCGCCCACGCGTCAGTTGCGGGACCTTTACAGGCCGTCACCGAGATTAGCTTTGGAGTCCTTCTATTAATAGGATTGCTGACGCGACCAGTGGCGCTGGCAGCATTTCTCTTTTTAACCTCGCTGTGGGTCTCTGAGTGGGGCACGGCCTGGATTTGGGAATTACTAATACCGATGATCGCCGCATTTAGCTTGATGGTTGGCGGCGCCGGCCGAAAGTGGGGCATCGACGCCAAACTCGTCCGGAAATATCCGAGAATTCCGCTCTGGTAAAGATCATCCCGTGATGACGTCGCAAGCTAAGAAGGCAAATGACAAACCAGGGGCAATTCGGGCTCGGCCTCTCAAGAAACACGCTGACAAAAGAGAGCGCGCCTAAAACTATTCGCAGCATGAGGCGGTGTAAATCAACAAGCAGTTTCTACGTTTCATTTAGCACAGGAGGACTCCATGACAACATTGGGCCGTTCAAAGACGATCTGTTTCCTGGCCTTTGGGATGCTGATCTTTACTGCAAACTCTTGCTCGCAGAAACGTTCTGCCGTCCCCGAAAGGACTGCCAAGACAAATGCCGAACAGATTGCCAAGACCTATGGCCTTGATTCGTTCGGGCAAATTGAAGCAATTCGTTATACGTGGAACGCACAGTTCCCCGGAGTGAATCTCTCCCATTCGTGGGTTTGGGAGCCCAAGACCAACAAGGTCTCTTACGAGGGGAAGGATAAAGACGGCAAGCCGGTCAAGGTTTCCTATCTGCGGTCCGAGCTCAGCAGCCAACCCGACGCCGTAAAAAACGAAGTCGATCCCGCTTTCGTCAACGATAACTATTGGCTTCTGTTCCCCTTCCATGCTTACTGGGACCGGAGCGCCACGGTGACCGATCAAGGCATGAAACAATTGCCCGTGGGCAACGGCTCGGCTGAGCTGATCGCGGTGAAGTATCCCTCGGACGGCGGTTACACGCCCGGCGATACCTGGGACCTCTACGTCGGCAAAGATAATCGCGTCGAGCAATTCGTCTACCACCGCGGCGGGCCTAAGAAGCCAAGCACGGTCGTCGCAACGTGGGAGGGCTACAAGAAAGCTGGATCTCTCCTTATCTCGACGGACCACCACGGTACAGCGGACGGAAACCCCTTGCGGATTTTCATTTCAGATCTG
>QHXE01000618.1 GCA_003222835.1 Acidobacteriota bacterium
GGTCATCGCGGTAACGCGCGAAAGCGGATCGTAAGCAAACGTGTAGCGTTGACCAAGAGCGTCCACCAGCGCCGTCAGATTCGAGCGGGTGTCGTATTCATAGCGCGTCACCTGCGAGAGTGGATCAGTAACGGCGACTAGCCGGTTCGCGTTATCGTAAGTGAAATTTGTCGCTCGGCCAGCAGTGTCGGTGCGCTGCGTCACGTTTCCGACAGCATCGTAGGTCATGGTCTGAAATAATCGCGCCGCTCCGCTGGTTGCGGGCGGATAGGAAACTCTCACCAAGCGATTGAAGTCGTCGTACTCGTAATTGATCGGGCGCGAGAGCGCATCGGTAACGCTCGTCACATTCGACATTGCGTCGTAGCCGTAACTGGTGGTCTGACTCAATGCGTCCGTCACGCTATTCAATCGATACGCTCCATCATAAGCGTAAGTCGAGCGATTACCCTTTGGATCGATCGCTGCGCTCAGCCGTCCGGCCGGATCGTATTCATAGCTCATAGCGCTGCCGTCTGACCGCGTGATTTTCGTCAGCCTGCCGACTGAGTCATAGGCGAAGCTGGTAACATTCCCAAGGGCATCGGTCGTACTGCTCAAACGGCCGCGAACGTCATAAGCGCGCTGGGTCGTCTGATTCAGGGCGTCTGTACTAGTCAGCAGATTGCCGTTGCTATCATAGGAGAAATTCGTCAGCTTTCCACGGGCATCAGTCACCGATAACAACTGCCCGCGCGAATCGGAAGTATAGCCAGTAACGTGATTCAACGGATCGGTAATTGAGACAGGACTACCCTGATCGTTATAGGTAATCGAGGTCGTTGCTCCCATAGCATCCGTCACGCTCAAGAGCTCACCGAATTCATTATACGTGCTCGTCGTAGTCCCCGTTGCGTTCGTCATCGTGAGTTGATTGCCCAGGCTGTCGTAGGTGTAGCTCGTTACCTGGTTCAAACCGTTGGTAGATTTTGTGACGTTCAGGCTGTGGTCATACGTCCAGGTCTGCGATTGTGAGCCAGAACCACAACTACATAGCCCTTCGATTCTCGTCACGACATTGCGACTCTTCGTGGTGTCGAAAAAATACTTGGTTGCGTGGCCAAGGGCATCGGTCACGTCAGTCTCTGAATCGCTTACGTAATTGAGCAAATAATGCTCGACGCCACCCTGCCTCTCCGAAGTGATCGCCCGACCTTGGGCGTCATAGTCATGTGATTCCAGGACATTGCCGAGCGCGTCGAAAACGCGTGTCAAACGATTGTTTCCATCGTAGGTGAATGTAAAGCCCGAGCCGTCGGCGTAAATCACCTGGATCAGTTTGGAATCCGTCGAATAACTGTAGGTAGCGATTAGGCCCAGGCTGTCACTCATGGATCGCACCAAGCCCGATGCGTCGCTCGTCACTAAAACGTTGCGGCCCGAAGGATCGTTGATCGAAATTAATCTTCCGTTTCCATCGTAAGCCAACGAAGTGCGATTGCCGCTACGATCAACCAGCGAGAGCAACCTTCCCGTCGAAGTGAAAACGTGAACCCTTCCGTCTTTGAATGAAAGGCTGAACGTTCCATCGATATTCTGGTTGATTTGCCCAAAGAAATCTGTCTGCACCGGAGCGAATGATCCATGGCCGTCTCCGGTGAAGTCGGTTCCCTTTCCGTCTGGCATGTACAACTTCAGTGACGTTGCACTGCTTATTAGTAACGATTCGTCGTAAGCAGTCGACCATCCCTTCCCGAACATTCCGGAGCGCGAAGCCAGGCTGTTGTATGCCCGCACAAAACTTATCGCCTCGCCGCGCCCAGGGAGAGTGTAATCAGCCTGTTTCAGAAACATATTGCCGTTCGTCACATTCACCGGTCTGCCGACCAACTGATTCGGACAGCTCTCGCCCAAATTTGGCTCGATTGGTGGTGTCGGCGTGGGTGTTGGCGTAGGTGTAGGAGGTGAAGTTGGAGTTGGCGTTGGAGCACCAAGAGTGATTGAGAAATTGAGAGTATCAACGCTGCCCGTAACGCAGCCGCTAACTGAAGTGCCTCCAGGAAAAACGTAATTGCCGATAGAAGCCGTGAATACTTCCTCCACGGTGCACCTTGAATAGGTGCTGAACTGATAATGCCCGCTTCCATCTGTCGTCGTTGTGGCGGTAGTCACCACATTAGGATTGAGTTCATACTTGGTTCGCGTCATAGTCACGGTCAGTCCCAGCACAGGATTGCCGAACTGGTCCGTTACATACCCTCCCAACGTTATGAGGTGAGGCTTTTCAATTACCAGATCCGGGAAGGTGTAGGGTTCTCCCACGCAACCTCCAACGAAACTCGAGTTAGAGGGTGGTAAAGAGTCGTCATCCACGATTTCCGACGAGAATGCCTGAACCTCGTAATCGATAGGACCACATCGGCCTTCGGCTTGGAACGAATAGTTGCCACCGCCGTCCGCAATTGTACTCTCTGTCGTAATAGTCGGCGGATAGGCGAACTGAACCGTCTTTGTTAGATCCACTCGAGCGCCCGCAGCCGCTTCGCCGGTTGAATACATCACACGTCCTCTCAAGGTCGATACGAATTGCGCGTGGGCCAAGATTACAAGAGCGAACTGCGCGAGGATAACCAAGAGGCCGGCGCGAAGAAACTTCACCAGGGGGCAAGTGAACATTGATTCTTCCTTTCGTTAGGATCGGTTAAGTAGACTTAATCGATCTGGATGAGGCGATCTCGGGGAAGAAGCGCTTCTTCGCAGGAGGTCGCGGGAGCGCTCGGAGCAAACGTACGAAACCGAGCGTAAACTGCCAACGAGCGGCGCGGAGTTTAGCACTCAGCAGGATTATGTCAACAGCTTTGTTGCCAATCGATTAGCAGGGTTCTATAAGGTGAGATGCTAACGCGAACCGCCCGGCAGAATGATATCGTCAGCAGTATTCGACTTACCGTCAGGACCAACTGAGCGCAGAGTGAATCCGTCGCGAGTGCCTTCGTATTCATAAGGCTGATGCCAGGGATCGACGCGGATGATGCGCGCGAGGTAGCGTGGGCTGAGATGATCGATCAGCGTGGCTTCGCTTTTGGATTCGATGTAAGAGCCGTGCTCGCGGCGATATGATTCGAGGGCGGTGGCGATTGATTCGAGTTCGGCTCGGGCGCGGGCGGTCTTCTCGGCGTTCAGGGCGCGCATCAGTGTGTCGAGATCTTCCCAGCGACGGTCGCCGGTTCTAATCTCTGCGACACGCCACTGGTCCTTGTCGCCCTTGACGAAACGAAACGCGGTTTCGACTTGCGCGGTTACAGTGGCCGAGTTTCCCAGGGAAGAAATCTCTTTGATGCGCACGGCGTCGGAGGGCAGTTGGATTCCGGCCATGCGGGCGATCAGGCGGCGCGCTTCTTTGGGAGTGAGATCGCCGGCGGCGAGCGTGCGGCTGGCGACAAAAATAGTTACCAGGGCGAGCAAGGCAACAAGTGAAATTATCAAAGTTGTTCGCTTGGACATTATTGAAACTCCTAATATTTTTTCGGGATAAGCCCACAGATCAAATCTCTCTTTTCATTTGCCATTTCTAATTCCCCTCTCCTTCTGGGAGAGGGGTTAGGGGAGAGGGTGCGGAGCTTAGAAAAGAGAATGAAAAGGGAGGTTTTGTTCTTGCTAAGCCCTCACTCCGACCCTCTCCCAGAGGGAGAGGGAGTCGAATGGAAATTACTTTTAGCTCCGCGCTTTATTAACCAGCATGCGCAGCATTGTCTGAAGCTGCACGGTCGTGAAAGGCTTAGGGAGGAACACGACTGCGCCCGCTTCGAAACTCTCTTTTGAAAGTTTCGGATCCTGCTCGGCAGTCATCATCATTACCGGAATTTTCATGAAGCGTTTTTCAGTTCTCATAAACCGCACCAGCTCTGGTCCCTGAATGTGGGGCATCACGACATCGAAAACCGCCGCCGTGAAATTCGCATCGTCCTGAAGCGCCTTGTATGCTTCTTTTCCGTCCCGCGCGCCAACCACGGAGGCCCCTTCACAGTGTGATCGTTTGTACTCAATTCAGGTGTCTATGCTTCCATAGCTCGGCCGCTTTCGCCTGCTTTGAGCGAAAGCTCCGCAGCCAGTTTGATCGCGGCGACCATGCTTGAATGTTCCGCGATTCCCTTTCCGGCGATATCGAACGCCGTCCCATGATCTACCGAGGTGCGAATGAAGGGCAAGCCCAAAGTCACATTTACGGCTTCGCCAAACGACAGGCATTTAACCGGAATCATAGCCTGATCATGATAGCACGCGACGACGGCGTCAAACTCGCCCCGCGATGCGCGCAGGAAAATGGTGTCGGCTGGAAACGGCCCGCGCACATTAATATCGTCCGCCACGTGGCAAGCTTCGACCGCGGGCACGATCTCTGACGCTTCTTCGATACCGAATAATCCGCCCTCGGCGCCGTGCGGATTCAAGGCCGCCACCGCGATGCGTGGACGTTCCAGGCCCCATCGCCGCAATTCACGATCGGCCAGACGAATCGTCTTCTCAACACGCTCGCGTGTGACCAGCCGAATCGCTTCATAAAGCGGAACGTGAGTCGAAATAAGAACGATGCGAAGATTCTCCGCCACAAAGCCCATCGCGTACTCTTCGGTGGCGGTCAAGTGCGCCAGGAACTCAGTATGGCCAGGAAAACTGTAGCCGCCGAGGAACAGTGCGCGCTTGTTGATGGGCGCGGTGGCGATCGCGTCGATGCTTCCCGCCGCACACAGTTCGACCGCCGCCTCGATATAACCAGCGGCGGCTTTGCCGGCATCGCCCGACTCGATTCCGGGTTCGACGTGTCCTTGAATGTTATCGAGATGAAAGATTACGGGATCGCTGAGCCGATCGGGAAGGCGTTCATCGTAGCGAACGATCTCGTACCCGCACTGCAAGTCCAGAGTGCGCGCATTGTGCGCCAGCAACTGAGCCTCGCCGATGATAACCGGAACACATACGCTCTGGACCTCATCTTCGGCAACAGCTTTCAAAACTACTTCGGGGCCGATCCCTGCCGGATCTCCCATCGTGATGCCTATGCGGGGGCGGGAGGATCGAAGATTTGCGGAAGGACTGATCATTTTCCATCTGTCATTTAACATTTTTCATTCGCCATTTTTATGAAAATGTTCTGTTTAGATCGCGGACTTGTCCGCCGTAGTTAGGGGACAAGTCCCCATTCTAAACGGACGACCGTTTTCAAATGGTCAAATGAGAAATGTCAAATGCCAAATGGAAAATGATCCGGTCGCCGCTCGCGTTAACTAACTATCTTAATTAACGTCGGCGTCCTCTGGCTCAGTCTCTTCGACACGCACAGGTTGAACAGGTTGAGACCCGCGCTCTTCGACTTTGTAAATGTATTTGATGTGGCGCTTGAGAACCAAAAGATTCGGCGCCGATCGACGATTGATCTTTAGCGCGCCTCGATCGTACCACTCAATGGTCCCTTCAATTTCTTCGCCATCATCCAAGACGAGTACCATCGGAGTGTGAGCGTCGATTTGCTTTTTGTAATAGTAGA
>QHXE01000619.1 GCA_003222835.1 Acidobacteriota bacterium
GCTTGGCGAGGTGTGCCATGTGAGCGTCCTGGAGAGCATTCTCTTCCTGTTCACTTAGTTTCGGCGCGTCAGCACGCAATATCAATAGTCCTATGGTGAACCGATCAAAGTCCATCGACGGGACCCCAACCACATTGCAGTGCTTCCCGCGCGTATATGAACATGGAAGGGAGCAAAAGTATACTTCGAAAAATCTGATTCGCTTGGTTTCGAAGGACTAACGGTTTTATCGTTGCCGCAGTCTGAGGGTTCAGGGCCTAATTGTCAGAGGGTGCACGTAGACTAGCTGCAATAATGTTCACAGACCTGGTCGGCTATTCTTCGATAACCTCACTAGACGAAGGGCGGGCGTTGAAGTTGCTTGAGGATCACAGGAGTCTCTTACAACCGATCTTTGAAAAGTATCAGGGGACCGTGGTCAAGACCATGGGAGATGGCTTTCTGGTCGAGTTCGCGAGCGCGGTGGGGGCTGTAAACTGCGCTGTCAAAGCCCAAGAGGAGATGCGGCAGGTCAACGAGCGGCGTACGCAAAATGAAAGGGTCCTTGCTAGGATTGGAATCCATGTAGGCGATGTAGTTCATTCTGGCGGAGATATTTTGGGAGATGCTGTCAATGTGGCGGCCCGGCTCCAGCCACTAGCGTCAGCTGGCGGAATATGCGTTACTAGGCAAGTCGTCGATCAAGTACAAGGAAGGGTGCAATACAAAATGACTAGGCTGGGGGTCCGCGAGCTTAAGAACATCCGGCACCCGGTCGAACTCTTCACGGTGGAAGTGCCCAAAGGACTGACAGAGTCCGAAGAACCCACTCTCGACCCGCGGCGGATAGCAATCCTGCCATTCGCGAACTTGAGCGCAGACCCTAACGACAAGTACTTCGCAGACGGCATGACTGAGGAGCTAATCTCTACAGTTTCAAGAATCGGCGAACTCAGCGTAATTTCTCGCACCTCCGTCATGCGCTACAAGGATACGATGATGTCGATTGGAGACATCGGAAGAGAGCTATCAGCCGGGACGCTGTTGGAGGGAAGCGTAAGGAAGGCAGGGAACAAAGTCAGAATAACCACACAGCTGATAGACGCAAAGAACGACAAGCATCTATGGGCAAATAGCTACGATCGGGACTTGACGGACATTTTCGCTGTCCAGGGCGACATTGCCGAAAAAGTAGCCGGAGCCCTGAAAGTCAAACTGCTCTCGAAAGAAAAGGAGGCACTGGAACAAAAGCCGACTGGCAACCCTGAATCATACTCGCTGTATCTAAAAGGACGATACTTCTGGAATGAGAGGTCGAAAGATAGCGTAACGAAAGCCATCCGATATTTTGAGGAAGCGGTGCGACTGGACCCCAACTTTGCCCTAGCTTATTCTGGACTCGCTGACTGCTACCTTATTCAAGAAGATCGCGGGTGGGCTTCACACGCTGAGGCCGGACCGCTTACGAAGGGATATGCCCAGAAGGCGCTTGAACTCAATAATGACCTAGCGGAAGCGCATGCTTCACTCGGCCTCGCTCTTAAGGAGCAATGGGACCTCATTGGTGCCGAAAAAGAGTTGAAGCTTGCGATCGCACTCAAGCCTAACTATGCCACGGCCTACCTCTGGTACGCAAACCTACTAGGAAACTTGGGAAGACATGAAGAAGCTCTTGAATTCGGCAGGCGTGCACTTGAGCTCGACCCTCATTCAATCGCTTTCAGCCAAGGAGTCGCGATAATACTACTCTTCATGGGAAGAACTCAAGAAGCAATGGCCCAATTCAAAGAGGCAACACAAGCAGATCCTAGTTTCTCGTCTGTCTACTTTTGGAGTGCCTTTGCCCATGAACGCGTGGGAGACTTCGACCAAGCAGTCCAAGACGCAAAGAAGGCCGCCGAATTTCCGGGAACTGTGGGCCTCGCGAAGTTGAACCTAGCGTCTATTTACGCGCGTGCTGGAGAAAGGGCGCAGGCTGTCAAACTACTTGAGGAAATCCAATCCAACACTTCTGGAGAATACAAATCACCGACATTTGTCGCAATGGTCAAGTTTGGACTTGGAGATAATGACGAAGCGTTCAGCTGGCTTCAGAAGGCATACCAAGAACACGATGGATTCCTGCTCTATTTCAGACAGTTTCCTTGGTTCGCAGAATATCGCACAGACCCCAGATGGTTAGAGATAGAGCGAAAGATGGGGCTATCGAAGGGATAGCAAGAAACTGGCAAGCGAAAAGCTGAGTAAATTCAGGGAACAGCAGACTATCTTTTTGGCTCGGATTTATAAACGGTTTTATCTAGAAGGTCAGGAAATTTGTGATAGGGTTTCTTGACAGAGGGCACGCGCAGACTCGCCGCTATCATGTTCACTGACATGGTCGGCTACACGGCTCTGGGGCAAAAGAACGAATCACTCTCGCTCACTTTAGCCGAAGAACAGAGAACGTTGCTGAGACCGATATTCAAGAGGCATGCCGGGAGAGAAGTCAAGAGTATGGGTGATGCGTTCCTTGTTGAGTTCCCTAGCGCGCTCGAGGCCGTACGGTGCGCCTATGACATTCAAAGAGCGACAAGAGAGTTCAACATTACATTGCCCGAAGAACAAAGGGTCCACCTTCGGGTGGGCGTTCACCTTGGCGATGTGGTTGAATCTCAAGGCGACATTTCAGGGGACGCGGTGAACGTGGCGTCGAGGATAGAGAATCTTGCAGATGACGGGGGTGTATGCCTGACCCGTCAGGTCTACGATCATGTCCAGAACAAATTTGAGTTGCCACTGATCAGCCTCGGACCCAAGTCGTTGAGGAATGTGATCTCATCAATTGATGTGTATAGGATGGTCATGCCGTGGGATGATGCAAAAGCCATCACTGCTACCGAACATGACACAAGGAGAATTGTAATCCTGCCCTTTGCGAACATCAGCCCTGACCCAACGGACGAGTACTTCTCTGATGGAATGACAGATGAGCTGATCGCAGTTCTATCCAAGATCAACGGCCTCAGAGTAGTCGCAAGAACCTCTGCAATGAGGTTCAAAGGAGAAAAGGCTACGGCCGGTCGGATAGGCGAGGAGCTGAAAGTCGGCTCACTCATTGAAGGAAGTGTCAGAAAGTCCAAGAATCGAGTCCGAATAACGGTCGAGCTGGT
>QHXE01000620.1 GCA_003222835.1 Acidobacteriota bacterium
CGTGACATATGCCGCGCACGGGAATGCGCTTGTGCGAAGTGATGTCAAAGAATGCCGGCAGTACTTCATCGCCAATGAAAAGATAATTGCGATCGCGAAAGACTGAATGCGTGCCGGCGAGCCAGCCATTGCCGTAAAGCTCGTTGTGATTGAAACGAAACTGGCTGACGAATTGCGGATGCTCGGGACTCCCGCCTTTGATTCCCGCGCCCACGTCGAGAATGACCAAACCATCGTGCCAGTAAGCGAGATAAGCGAGCCCGTCTTTAACTTGAAGATCGTGCAGATAACGGCCGCCAATCTCTTCGCCTTCTTTGGTGCGAATCATTGAGGCCGCCGGATTCTCAGTCTGCCAGCGCGCGACTTCCTTAGGATTTTTCACGTCCGCAAAATCGATTACGCGCAAAGACCCGGTCGCATCGTCAGTCAAGTAAACGTAATGTCCGTTGACGAATGCGCTGTGCACGCCGCCGGTAACGGTCGCGGTGTATTCCGAAATTAATTTCGGATGCGCAGGATCGGAAGTGTCATAGAACGCGATGCCGTTTTTGCGGTTCGAGGCGCCCTCGCGCGAGATGACCAGAATCTTGCCATCGGCAGTGGTGCTGATATCGTTGACCAGGCGCGCATCTACTTTCACCGTGTCGGTCAGTTTCGGATGCGCCGGATCAGAAATGTCATAGACCAAAAACCGATCCGAGACCGTCGAGTAGTAAGCATAGTTGCCGATGATCCATTCTTCAGCGCCCTGAAATTCTTTGAATGGCGCGCGGCCTACGACTTCTAGCTCGCGTTCGGCATTGCGCGGCGTCACCACGACTGAGGCAGTGGTAGTGATATTGCCGGCGCTCGCATTGATAATGTAAGTACCGGGCTGTTCGGCAACAAACGCGCCGTCCGAATAGATCGTGGCGCCCGAACCGCTGACCGACCACTGCGGCGTGAAATCACCCGACGGGTTTCCCTTGGCGGTGAAGTGGACGACATCGCCGGTGCGAGAAGTGGTCGAGCGCGGCTCGATCACCAAACCGCGCACATTGCTTTTCACGACGGTGACAGCCGTTGCGCCGTTGGCCCCTTCGGCAGTAGCGCTAATGGTAGCTGTGCCCGGACCAATTCCAGTAACGACTCCACCGGCGTCAACGGTGGCCACTGAAGGTTTGTCCGAGGTCCAACTCATCGTCACGCCGGTGCGCGGATCGCCGCTGAAGATGCGCGTCGTAGCTTCCAGTTGCATCGTGGTTCCGACCGCGATCGGCGATTTGATCGAACTGATTTCAACCGTCTTGATGGTCGCAGGTTTGACCTTGAAAGTAGTGAAGCCCGGCTTGCCTCCCACCAACGCTCCGGCGGTGACTTCGCCCGCCCCAAACAATTTAACGTTGCCCGAATCATCGGCGGCGGCGATGTCGAATGGACCGGCAAAAAAGGTCGACGGCTCTTCTTTGACGACGTTGCCGGACGCGTCTTTGGCGACAACGGTCAGCTTTACTTGCTGGCCCACTTCAGCCTCTTTCAATGATGGAGTGACTTCAACAGTTGCGACCGCGGAAGTTGGATTCGGTTGTTGAGCTGGCGCATTCGTCATCAGCACAAAGCTAAAGATCGAGGCGATGGCGACGGGAACAAATCGTTTGGCTTTTAGCATGGAAACCTCCGGCGAATCAGGAATTCATGATGACTGCGCGCCATATTATTCGTAAGGCTGAGGTCGAAGCAAGTTAAGCCTCGCGGCAAAGCCGCAAACTACGCTAGCGCTTGAACTCGTGCGCCTCGTGGCCCATGATAATATTTCGAGCCGAGGTAAACGTCTGATCCATAAAAGGAAATAACCCGCCCGCCAACGCAGGCGGCACTGACCTCGCTGCCTCGACTGAGCCATGGCTAACTTAGCTTTACGATTGCCGGAAAACATTCCCGGAGATTTCTACGTTGATTCGACGTGCATCGATTGTGACGCCTGTCGGCAGATCGCCCCGGAGACATTCACCGAAGATCACGACACTTCGATCGTTCATCATCAACCTGCAAACGCTGGGGAAATCAAGCGCGCGCTGATGGCTCTGGTCGCTTGTCCGACCGCATCGATTGGAACCATCGAGCATCACGACGCGCACCTCGGCATCGATGCATTTCCTCAAAATATCGCCGAGAATGTTTACTTCTGTGGCTTCACGGCCGAATCCAGCTTTGGCGCGTGGAGTTATTTCATCGCGAGACCGGAAATCGAAGGTGGCAATGTCTTGATCGACTCACCGCGCTTCGCCACACAGCTCGGCAAAAAGATCGAAGCGGCCGGAGGAGTTAACACGATGTTTCTAACGCATCGTGATGATGTCGCCGATCATGCGCGCTTCGCGAAAAAGTTTGGCTGCCAACGAATAATGCACGCCGATGATGGCGCTGGACAGCGTGGAATTGAGCGCGTGATAAACGGCGACCATCCAGTTGAACTCGATCATGATCTGGTGGCGATTCCGGTTCCGGGTCACACACGCGGACACATGATCTTGCTTTATCGAAATAAGTATCTCTTCACTGGCGATCATCTGGCCTGGTCGCCCAATCGCGAAACGCTGACGGCCTTTCGGAGCGTCTGCTGGTATTCGTGGGAAGCGCAGACGCATTCGATGGAAAAACTGCTGGATTATGACTTCGAATGGGTTCTGCCGGGTCATGGACGGATACATCACGACAGCCACGAGAATATGCGCGCGCACCTTGAGCGCTGTATTGAATGGATGAAAACGCGCTAATATGCTCGTCCGATTTTCGAGGAGGAGAAATGAAAGCAGTTCGATATTTAATATGTCTGGCTGTGTGGCTTCTTTTTGTTGCCGGCGCTCTGGGCCAACCAAACTACAAACACTTTGCCAAAGACGGTCTTTCGTTCGATTATCCCGCGAGCTGGCAACTCAGCGATCAGAGTACAGGACAGATGCAGTTCCTTGAACTAAGTCAAGGCGACGTGGTCATTCGCGTGCGCTCGCCGCGCGAGTGGTTGAAAACGCCAGAAAAGGAAGCTCACGCCAAGAAGCTTTTTCAGGATCAATATGTGGACAACTTCGCGACGCAATTCGAGCAGCAGGGCATGCAGCCAAAGCGTTCGACAGTTACGACGCAGATTGCGGGCGCCGATGCGGAAGGTGTGCGATTGCGCGTAGTTATGGATCGTCAACCAGGCGGCCTGGATTCGTACTATCGAATCTTTTCGGACCGATTGGTCCATCTGTCAATCCTGGGGTCAGAAAAAGAGATCGCTAAGGATGCGCCCGCTTGGGACTTGATTCGCAACAGTCTGAAAGTCGAGCCACCGCCACAACCAAAGGCGACTCCGAAAGGAAAACCTTAAACTCGGGGAGCAGCCACCGTGATCATCGGACTTCCGAAAGAAATCAAAGACAACGAGAGTGCCGGTGAAGGATCGGGCTTTGAATATGCTTTGTATCAGAAAGCCGGCGCCATGCTCATTAATTCCGCGGATGACGTTTGGGCCGAGGCCGAGATGATCGTCAAAGTGAAGGAACCAATCGCGCCGGAATATCCGCGGATGCGCGAGCGCCAATTGCTCTTCACTTATCTTCATCTCGCCCCAGTCCATCAACTAACCGAGGAACTGCTGAAACGGAAAGTCACGGGCGTGGCCTACGAAACAATCACCGACCGGCGCGGAACATTGCCTTTGTTAACGCCGATGTCGGAAGTTGCCGGACGCATGGCAATTCAGGTTGGCGCGCACTATTTGGAAAAAATGAGTGGCGGTCGCGGCATCTTGCTGGGCGGTGTGCCCGGCGTACCCGCGGCGCGGGTGGTGATCCTCGGCGGTGGCGTAGTCGGAACTAACGCCGCAAAAATTGCGGTCGGCATGGGCGCGCACGTAACGATTATCGACAACAATCTCGATCGTCTGCGCGAGCTTGATGACATCTTTCTTTCCAAGATTTCGACGTTGGCATCGAGCGCCTATATGATTCACGAT